>JASFTE010000115.1:0-10238 GCA_050114035.1 Armatimonadota bacterium
GCTCACCACATTCGCCAGCGCCATCAGCGCCTAAGTTAGCGCCAATGCCCTCGTGGGGCGGGGCTACGCGCTGGGGAGCGTCGGCTACCGCCTCAGTGGGGAGGCGATCTTCCCCGCCGCCATCGAAGACTGCAAAGCGGCGGCGCGCTGGGTGCGCGCGAACGCGACGAAATACGGCCTGAATCCGGATCGCATCGGCGCGTGGGGCTCCTCGGCCGGCGGCCACCTGGTGGCGCTGATGGGCACGGCGGGCGACGATGTCACGGAGTTCGACACGCACGAGGAGAACCGGGAGCAGTCGAGCCGCGTCCAGGCCGTGTGCGACTGGTTCGGGCCGACGGACTTCCTCAGGATGAGTGACTTCCCCGGGAAGATCGACCACGATGCGGCGGGCTCACCCGAGTCGCGGTTCGTCGGCGGGCCCATTCAGGAGAACAAGGACAAGGTCGCACGGGCCAATCCCGTCACCTACGTCACCGAGGACGATCCCCCGTTCCTCATCATGCACGGGGAGAGGGACCAGAGCGTCCCGTACAATCAGAGCGAGCTGCTGTACGATGCGCTCAAGAAGGCCGATGTCGAGGCGACGCTGTACTGCGTCAGGGGAGGCGGGCACGGCTTTGGGGGTGCCACCGAGGACAGCCCGCAGGACCTCTTCGACATGGCCGCCCGCTTCTTCGACAAACACCTCAAGGTGCCGGACACCGACGTGGACATCGTGGAGCCGTAATCCCTCGGGCTTCGCAGAGCCGCCGGCCCCAGGACGAAGGTGACCGGTGGCCCCACGGGGCATACTACGCTCGCGACACTGACCGATCCCCAGGAGCACGACGCCTATGCCAGCCGAAGGAATCCGCCGCGCACAGTGCCTCCGGGCGGTGGAGGAGAGCGAGTACCCGGACAACTTCGAGGTCACCGACGGGCCCGTGCCCGAGCTGGCCGATCCGACCCACGCCCTCGCCCGCCCCTACGTCGCCACCATCTGTCTGACGGACATCAAGATCGCCACCGGTCACTTCGAGCGTGCCGAGCTCCCGCGAGTGCTCGGCCACGAGGGCGGCGTCGAGATCGTCGAGGTGGGGGAGAGGGCCAACGAACTGCGCGCCGGACACGGCCTCACCCCCCTCGCCGAGGGCCAGAAGGCCGCCATGGACCCCAACGTCGTCTGCCTCCGGTCCGAGTGTCCGTACTGCCGCAGCCGCCACACGAACTTCTGCCCCACCATGTACGGCATCGGCGTGAGCTCCGACGGCCTCTTCCAGGAGCAGCTCTCGATCCCCGCACTCCAGCTTGACATTCTCCCCGACGCCGTCGCCCATCTCGCCCCGTTTCAGGAGCTGCTCGCCTGCGTGCTGCACGGGTACAAGAAGATCTCGGTTGATCCGGGAGACAAGGTCATCATCCTCGGCAGCGGCATGTCGGCGCTCTGCCAGTTGATGCTCGTCAGGCGGCATCGCCCCGCCATGATCGTCGTCACCGACCTGGTGCAGGAGCGCCTCGACCGGGCGGCGGAGCTCGGCGCAACACACACCGTCCTCCTTGAGCGGGGGCAGCCGAAAGACGCTCAGTTCGACGCGCTGTGGGACATGACGGAGGGCGCGGACGTGGTCATCGAGGCCACGGGCGCGAGGCAGAGCATCGAGCTCGCGCTCATGGGGCGAGAGCGGGATGACGACTGGCGGATGCTGATCCGCAAGAACGGGCAGATCCTGCTCTTCGGCATCTCGGGCGAGCAGCTCGAGGGCCTCAACCAGGAGATCTGGTATCTGCACGGGGCCGCGCCACAGGCGTCCTTCATCTACACCCGCGACGACTTCCTTGAGGCCCACTACCTGCTGCTCGATCTCGCCGACGAGCTGCCACCCTTCATCGGGCCCCGGCACCCGCTCACCACTGACGGCGTGCGGGACGCCTTCCGCACGGCGAAGGCCAGCAGCTTCGTTGGCCGTACGGCCATCGCGCCCCAGCAGACACAGTAGCGCCCGATCGTGATCCCCAATGGCATTCATCGGCGTCGATGTCGGCGGCACATTCACGGACTTCGTTGCCGGGGACGACGACGGCCGCGTCCGCAGTTGGAAGATCGTCTCCACCCCGCACGACCCCGCCATTGCCGTCATGGAGGGCCTCAGCGGGGTCCTCGCTGCGGGCGAGCACGTCATCACGCACGGCTCGACGGTGGCCACCAACGCGCTCCTGGAGCGCAACGGGGCCAGGACCGCGCTCATCACGACGGAGGGCTTCGAGCACGTCATCGAGATCGGCCGCCAGACGCGCCCATCACTCTATGACCTGAATGTGCAGAAGCCCGCCCCCCTCGTCCCGCCCGATCTGCGCTTCGGCGTGCGCGAGCGCATCGGTGCCGGGGGCGAAGTGGTGGTGCCGCTGGACGAGGAGAGCCTGGCCGAGGTCATCGAGGCCGTCCGGTCGGCGGGCGTCGAGAGCGTCGCGGTCTGCCTGCTCTTCTGCTTCCTCGAGCCCGCGCACGAGCGCCGCGTGGCTGAGGCCCTGGCCCGGACGGGTGCGAAGATGCACGTGTCGGCCTCGTGCGACATCCTGCCGGAGTTCCGCGAGTTTGAGCGGTGCAGCACGACGGTGGTGAACGCCTACCTGGGGCCGAAGGTCGCCCAATACGTGGAGTCTCTCGCCGCGGGCCTCGAGGGCAGCCGGCTCCGCATTATGCAGAGCAACGGCGGCAGCATCTCACCGGCGGCGGCCGGGCGGGAGCCCGTGCGGACCATCCTCTCCGGTCCCGCCGGGGGAGTCATCGGGGGTGCCGCCGTCGCCCGGAGGGCCGGGCACGAGAACATCATCACCATCGACATGGGCGGGACCTCAACCGACGTATCGCTCGTGCGCGGGCAGGTGCAGCACACCACGGAAACGGTCATCGACGGGTGGCCCCTCCGCGTCCCCGTCATCGACATCCACAGCATCGGCGCCGGCGGTGGCTCCATCGCCTGGCTCGACGCCGGGGGCGCGCTCCGTGTCGGGCCGCAGAGCACTGGCGCCGACCCGGGCCCCGCCTGCTACGGGAAGGGCGACCTGCCCACCGTCACCGATGCCCACCTCCTCCTTGGCCGGCTCGGCCCGGAGCCCCATCTCGGCGGCGCATTGGCACTCGACGCCGACCGCGCCCACCGCGTGGTCGAGGCCCTCGCTCGCGAGGCCGGCCTGCACACAATGGCCTGCGCTGAGGGCATCATCGCCGTGGCCAACACCGCCATGGAGCGCGCGCTCCGCGTCATCTCCGTCGAGCGCGGCCACGACCCGCGCGACTTCTGCCTCGTGGGCTTCGGCGGCGCCGGGCCGCTGCACGCGGCCGAGCTCGCCGCGGCGCTCCGCGTTTCCACCGTCCTCATCCCGGCCGCGCCCGGCGTCCTCTCCGCCTTCGGCATGCTCATGGCCGACGTTGTCAAGGACTACTCACGGACCGTGATGAGAACGCTGGCGCCGGGCGAGTCGGAGCGGGCGACCTTTGGGGACATCGAGGCGGCATTCGCGGAGCTGAAGGGGCAGGCACTGGAGGACATGAGCGACGAGGGCTTTGCCGACGGCGAGGTGCAGGTCGAGCGCAGCCTCGACATGCGGTATCGGGGGCAGGCCTTCGAGCTGACGGTGCCCTTCGCCGCCGACTCAGTGCAGCGCTTCCACAACGCGCACCAGACTGCCTATGGATACGGCCGCCCGGGGGAGCCGGTGGCGATCGTCAATGTCCGCCTCAAGGCCGTGGCTCCTGTGCCGGCGCCGCGCGCCAAGCCGGCCGCAACCGATTCCGCGCCGGAGGCGCCCAGCCCCACCGGGAGCGTGCCGCTGTCATATGCCGGGGAGCAGATTGAGGCGGCAACCTACGACCGGGCGCAACTCGCCGCCGCCCACCGCGTCCTCGGCCCGGCCGTGATCGGGGAGGATACCGCCACCACCTTCGTTCCGCCGGCATTCAGCGCCACCGTGGCCGCGTGGGGCAACCTCCTTCTCACGGGGGGCGAGACATAGCCTCGCCCATGGCGCACGCCCTCCCCTACACAAGAGCAAGCCCCGACCGCTGGGGGCCGGGGCTCAGTCGTCACGCGCGAAGCAAGACCTCACAGACCCACGACGTTGGTGGCTCGGGGCCCCTTCTCCCCCTGCTCCACTGCAAACTCCACTTCCTGGCCTTCCTGCAGCGTCTTGAACCCCTCGCCGGCGATTCCGGAGTAGTGCACGAACACGTCGGTGCCGTCATCCATCTCGATGAAACCGTACCCCTTCGCCTCGTTGAACCATTTGACCTTACCTGTCGGCATCAAGTCCCTCCGAACGGTTGCGGCCGCACTCGCCTACACGCCACAGCAACGAACGCCCGCCGTTCGCGCGAACGTTGAGCATTCGCAGGGCAACGGTACGCGGCAGCGCAAGATTTGGCGGCGCGTCCCAATCAGCCCGGCCCCCGGAGCTTGCCGTGGCAACGTACGCCGCTCCCCCTCCCAACGGTGCACGTGTCGCAGGCCGCCTTTGGGACTCCCGAGCACAGCACTCCACGCAGCGGCGACGGACGTTGGCCGTCCATTCCCGCAGCTACCCGGAGCCCGAATTGAGATTTGCCACTTCAGAGAGAGTATATCATGGCCCCCATCCGGCTGTCAACGCACAACGGCGCCCAACGGCGCCCACCCACGCGGCACGGTCGTCGGTTGACCGCATGCGAGCTCCAGACGACTCAGGAACTGCTCTGACCGGCCGCCCCTTCACTCCGCCGTCGGCAGCCCCAGGAGGCCCGGCGGCGGCGGCCCTTCCCCGGGCATGCCCGTTGCCTGGGCGATGATCTTCCACTTGTCCACCTGCTTGACGAGCAGTGCCGCCTGCGCCCGGTAGCCGAGCGGCGTGCCGCCGCCATCGAGGCCCTTTGCCACGCCGATGGCGCAGGCGGCGTTCGGTCCGAGCATGACTATGTGCTGGGTGTCGATGGCCACGTTGGCGATGCCGGCGTCGAGGATCAGATACATCAGCTCGCGGAACTGCGCCTGCAGCTCGTTGTGCCCGAGGCGCCGCGCGCCGCTCTCCATGCCGACGTCTGCCACCGGCAGGTTGAACGCCGCCATGTACGCGTCCTGGTCCCGCGTTGTCACGGCCCGCACGGCCCCATCGAGTGTGGCGGCGATCCGCGCGCGCGTGGCCTCGTCCGGCTCACGTGGCTCCACGTCGCCCGCGATGACCGCGCTTATACGCCATCCCTGGGTGTCTTTGCCGAGGACCGCGGCCACGCGATCGTCCACGAGCACGTTGCCGGCTTCGCTGATCCATTCGATGTCCGACGCGAACACGGCCACGTTGAACGCCACCAGCGCCACCGTCGGCTGCACGAGCCGCACCTGCTTGGCGAGGCCGTACCGGGCGATGGCGGTCATTGCTGCATCCTCGGTGAGAAGGTCCTCGGTCACATCCGCGATCTGCGGCGGCCCGGTGTTCGATACGAGGACGGCCAGTAGGGGCATCCGTATCGATTGCTTCAGGGCCTCCACATCGCCGGCCATCAGTGCCTTGGCCAGCGACTCCACGACAGACGCGACCTCTGCCTGCCGCTCGGCGAGCTGCGGCGGCTCCTCCTGGGCCACGGCGCAAGAGGCCACCACGAGGGCCAGGACGAGTGCGAGCATGGCTCGGCGTGTGCTCATAGGAAGGCTCTCCCTTCAGTCGGCCGTGTATCGGCGTGGGTAGGATTCCGTGCGCCGTGCCGGTTTCCTCCGGCGCGCGACGTCCCAGCGCCACAAGGACAAACGCGCGGCGCGGGGAACAAGTTGCCGACGGCACGGGGATCGTCGCCACGGGATCGCCCACCCACGACGGGAAGCCGATGGCTGGGCGGGCGCGGCCGACCGTTCCGCTATCCGCCAATCGGCCGCTGGCTCGCGCGATTCGAGGCGCCGCAGACCACGGAGGCATGACGCGATGCTCCCAAAGAAACTCCTCGTCACCGGCGGAGCCGGGTTCATCGGCTCCAACTTCGTGCGTCACTGGCTGAAGCGGCACGGGGACGCGGCCATCTCCGTGCTCGATAAGCTGACGTACGCCGGCAGCATCGAGAACCTGGCGGAGGCCGCCGACGACCCGCGCTGCAACTTCGTCGAGGGCGACATCTGCGACCGGGAGGCCGTCGATGGCCTCATGGCCAAGACCGATGCCGTGGTGCACTTCGCCGCCGAGACGCACGTGGACCGCTCCATCCTGGCCGCCGGCGACTTCATCCGGACCGACGTCTTCGGCACCTTCGTACTCCTGGAGTCCGCCCGCGAGCACCGCGTGGACGCCTTCGTGCACGTCTCAACGGACGAGGTGTACGGCGAGGTGCTCGAGGGCAGCTCGAAGGAGACGTCGCCGCTCATGCCGCGCAATCCGTACGCGGCGAGCAAGTCCGGCGGCGACCGCATGGCCTACGCATACTTCGCGACGCACGGCGTGCCCACCATCATCACCCGCGGCGCCAACACCTACGGGCCCTACCAGTACCCGGAGAAGCTCGTGCCCTTCTTCGTCACCCGCGCCGTGCGCGATGAGCCGCTGCCGCTGTACGGCGACGGCCGCCAGGTGCGCGACTGGCTGCACGTGCGCGACCACTGCCGCGCCATCGAGCTGCTCCTGGAGCGCGGCGAGCCCGGAGAGGTGTACAACGTGGCCGCCGACAACGAGCGGCGCAACATCGAGATGGCGAAGATCATCCTCGACGAGCTCGGCAAGCCCGAGAGCCTGCTCCGCTTCGTCAAGGACCGCCCCGGACACGACCGGCGCTACGCGTTGGACTGCTCCAGGCTGCACAGCCTCGGCTGGCGGCCCGAGGCCGACTTCGACACCGAGATCCGCACCACGGTCCGCTGGTACGCCGAGCATGGCGACTGGTGCGAGCGCGCCCTCGCGCGCAGCAAGGCCTACTTCGAGCAGCAGTACGAAGAACGACAGTGGGAGGAGTAGGAGACCAGGGGAGAACCGAGGCCGCGGGCCATAGAAGCACAATCGGGCGCAGCCTCCCAGGTATGGGCCATGGCTGCGCCCGCTGTCGTTGTTGAGTTCCGCGCAAGGCCTACGGCTAGATCAGCTCTGCAGCTCTCGCGGCCGCCCGGCGCATGTCGAGCATGAGCAGGCCCAGCGATGCGTGCGGGGCTGCCAGACACACGAGCGCAGCGTCCTCGCCCGCCCGAAAGGCCATGATGAAGCCATGCTCGCCGCGAGCGTACAGCTCAGTGCAGTCCCCGCGGCCGAACTCGCCCATCGAGCGCGCCGCGTGGCCGAGCAGGTCCGCCGTGAGCGCGGCTATGCTCTCTTCGTCCAGGTCCGGCTCCAGATCCGACGCGATGCTGAAGCCCTCGCCCGTCACGAGCGCAACGCCGCTGAGGTCGGAGTTGCTCTCCCTCACACTGCGCAGCAGCTGCTCGGGGCTGTCAGGTGCTCCCTCTTCTGATGCCATCAGGTGTCACTCCTGTAACTGTGGTGATGCCGGCCACCGGCGCCCGGCTCTTGCTGCCCCGGCTACGTGCGCGCCGCTTCGTCCACGCGCTTCATGGCCTTGATGAGTAGCTCGATGTTGCTCGCCGCCAGGGGCTCCGTCGCCGGTGGCTCCTGGCGCTCGAACTTGAACGTGCCCGACTGCCAGCTCAGCGCCTGCGCAAGGGCATCCTCCCCCGAGTCCTCAGCCTGCTCTACGGCCACGATGTCCCCGGTGTTGAACCATATGTCGGCCGACGAATCGTCCGACTGGACGTTTAGCACTCCCGACAGCCGCGAGTCGGCGATCGTCTGAATGACCCCGGGCAGACTGACCTCCTCCAAGCGCCCGGCCACGGCGGAGTCCTCGTCCAGGAAGCCGTCGCCAAGCTGGCTGCGGGCCAGGATCCCCTCCACGCGCGCCACCAGCTCGCTCATCGAGAAGGGCTTCGTGATGTAGTCCCACGCGCCCAGCCGCAGCCCCTTCACCCGGTCCGGGACGCCGTCGCGCGCGGTAAGGAAGACGCAGGGGATGGCCTTCGTGAAACGCTGCGCCGACACGGTCTCGACGAGCTGGAACCCGTCCAGCCCCGGCATCATCACGTCCACTATCATGAGGTCGGGTTGCTCGGAGGTGGCTACGTCGAGCGCCTCGACGCCGTCCTGCGCCGTCACTGGCTCATACCCCAGCGCCGTGAGCTGTGTCACCAGCAGCTCCCGGATGTCCGCATCGTCGTCCACAACGAGTATCTTGTGCCCCATCGGAAGCGATGTCCTTTAGTGCCGTGGTGGTGGCGGGGCAAGGCGCGTGCCGGAGCCCCCCGGTCGCCGACAGGCTCGCGCGGCTCCGCAGACGGACGCCGTTGCTCTCACGTCAGGATTATACCATACGTGAGGAAGGCTTCACCATGCGGGGGCGGAGCGAATCCCGTTGGTCGGGCGCGTTCGCCCTGGAGGGCGCGTGGGGAGCTCAGCGCTCCTCGATCCACTCCAGCCTGGGCCCACGCCGCGGGGGGCGCTCCCTGGGGCACATCCACTTGCACAAGAGCAAGCCGGCGGCGAAGCCGCCGATGTGGGCGAACCAGGCGACGTTCGACGATTGGCCCGCGAGTGCCCCCGCGCCGGCGAAGACCTGCAGGACGATCCACAGGAAGATGAAGAACCGGGCCGGGATGGGGATGAGGCCGGCAAACAGCGACCAGGGGAAGATGAACGTCAGCACCCGGGAGCCCCGGAAGCTGATGAAGTAAGCCGCCAGTACGCCGGCGACCGCGCCGCTGGCCCCTATCATGGTCACCCGAAAGCCGCTGAAGACAGCCTGTGCCAGGTTGCCCGCCACCCCGCAGAGCACGTAGAACAGGGGGAACTTGATCTTGCCCAACCGGTCCTCCACGTTGTCGCCGAAGATCCAGAGGAAGAGCATGTTCGTCACGATGTGGAAGGGCCCGCCGTGGAGGAACACGGAGGTCACCAACGTGGCGAGCACGTGCGCCGGCGCCCGCAGGATCTCGGTGGACACGAGGTTGTGGGCGTCGAAGGCATACTGCAGCGTCGTGGCCGGGTCGGTCCATTGGTAGTAGAAGACGACGCCGCAGCCGGCTATCAGGGCGACCGTGATGAGGGGGGCGGAGCGGGACCGGATGTCATCTCGGATGGGGAGGATCAAGGCGGATCAACTCGGTCTCAGCGCTGCGGCGCCGGGGTCGGATGCTCCTGCGGCTCACGGCCCGGATCGGCAGCCTGGTCTTCGCTGCTCGGAACAGTGCCTCCTGCCGGCGCCAGACGCGCCGCCTTCTCCGCTGGAGGTCGATGTGCTATAATCGGCGTGATGAGCTATCGCCTTACGTGGCAGAAGAGGCGGGCACAGCGTCGTCACCTGCGAACGTTGATCCCCATCGCTGCACTTCTGGCCATTGCCACAGTAGCCGCCCTGACCCGCGGGCGACCGCCCGGCCGGGCCTTCTGGGTCCACAGCGCGGGCCGGGCGGTGGACTCGCGCATCGCCCTCGGCGACGGGTGCGTCTTTGTGGCCTACGAGGATGGCGTGATCGACGCGGTGCAGGCGGCGACAGGCCGCTCCCGATGGGGGGAGCCGTTCTACGCCGCGGCCTCCGTGCACTGCCGCCCGGCCGTCGGGCACGAGATGGTGCTCTTCGGCGCCGACGACTTCCAGGTCCGATCCCTGTCGGCCGAGACCGGGGCGTCGGCATGGGAGCAGCCCTTCGCAACGGGCGGCGCCGTGCAGGGGGCTGCGTGTGTGGTGGGGCAGACCGCCATTGTGGGCGCGGACGACGGTGTTGTGTATGCGTTGGACGTCGCCACGGGGCAGCAGCGGTGGCGGTGCGCCCGGCCCACGGGCCCCATCGCCGCCGCGCCGGCCGCCGACGGCGACACGGTGTACGTCGCCTCGCTGGACGGGCATCTGTATGCCCTCGATGCAGCAACGGGCCGTCCCCGGTGGCGCTTCCCATCGGCGTCGGCCGAGCGTGCGCCGCGGGTGGGCCCGATTCTGTCGCCGCCCGTTGTGGCCGGCGAGTTGGTGTGCTTCGGCTCCGACGACGGCAACCTGTACGCCATCTCGAAGCGCGACGGTGCGCTCGTGGGGAGCATTCAGACCGACGGGGCGATACGGTCGCGCCCGGCCGTGGCCGGAGGACGAGCGTACTTCGGGAGCGCCGATGGGCTGCTCTACAAGGCCAACCTGGGCACCGGCGCCGTGATGTGGCGCTTCCGCGCCGGCAGCCCCATTCACTCGTCGCCTGCATTGGGTCACGACGCGGTCT
>JASFTE010000116.1:0-10228 GCA_050114035.1 Armatimonadota bacterium
CTGTTCCCCGGGCTCGAGTCTGCTCTGCACTTGCTGAGAGACCGCAGCGTCCCCTTGGCCATCGTCACCGGAAAGGGCCCCCGCGCCGCGGAGATATCCCTGAGGCACATTGGCGTGCGGCATCTCTTCGACATTGTGGAGGTCGGGTCCCCGGATGGGGCCATCAAGCCGGCCTCGCTGCGACGAGTCATCGGCCAATGGAGCTTGCCGCCAGGCCGCGTCGCCTATGTGGGTGATGCGCCCTACGACATGCAAGCGGCCAAGGAGGCGGGGCTTGTCGCCCTCGGCGCAGCCTGGGCGGACACGGCCGATGCGAGCGTCCTGAGAGGGCTGGAACCGGCGGCCGTGTTCGAGGATGTGCGGGAGTTCGGGGCGTGGATGGAGTCGCACACGCGGGGCCGCACTTGATAGGGCCCGCGGCCCTTCACGGCGTGGCTTCAGGCCTCCCTCCAGTAGTATCCCCGCCGTACGCCTCCGCCATAAACGCCGCATACTCCACGTGACGCTCTCGCTTGCCGTGCTTCGTGACCAGGCTGACCACGACGAAGAGGACGGCGTTGACGACGAGGGCCGGGAAACCGGGGTGCAAGGGGAGGCCGTAGCCGCCGCCCCAGGGGTTGGTGATGGGGCTGAGGAAGAGGAGGCTAAGGGCGCCGGCGGCGGTGCCGGCGATGGCCCCCTTGGCCGTGGCGCGCTGCCAGAAGAACGCCCCGATCAACGGCATGGCGAGGTTGGCCGTCCCCGCGTAGCACAGGGCGCCGAGCTGCACCAGCATGGCCCCCTTCTCCACCAGGCACACGGCGTAGGCCGCCAGCGTGAAGAGCAGCACGAATATGCGCCCGACCCAGACCAGGTGCTTCTGGGAGGCGCGGCGCGAGATGTAGCGCTTGTAGATGTCTGACGTGCAGATGGCGCTGGCCGCGAGAAGCTGGGCGTCCGCCGTGGACATACCGGCCGCGAAGCAGCCGACGATCATGGGCAGCATCATGATGGGCCAGAAGGACACGAGCATCACGGGCAGCAGCTGGTCGGGCTGCGGCGCGGCGCCGGAGATGCTCTGGAACTCCCCGCTGAGCTGCTCCCAGTGCGGAATGCCCGCTGCGGCGTAGAGGAAGGTGGCCAGGTACGCGAGGATGCCGGCCAGCGGAATGAGCGCCCCCGTCTGCCGCAGCGTCGTGGGGCTCTTGGCCGAGTAGATGCGCATCCAGACGCCCGCGTTCCCCAGCGTGATGCCCAGCACGAACCACCACGACGTCCACTGCGGATGGCTCCAGCCGCTGGCCGGGGAGGGAAGGGTCAGGTGCTCTCGCGATTCCTGCACGAGCGTGTCGAAGGTGTTCTGCACCCCGCCGCCCAGCTTCATCACCGCGCCGACGCCGATGACCCAGATGATGCTCAGGAACAGCGCCCCCTGCACCGCGTCGGTCCACGCCACGGCCCGTGCTCCGCCCACCATCGTGTACGTCACGACGAGCAGGGCCATGAGCCCGGCGCCCTGCCAGAAGGGGATCCCCTGCCCGACGGCGTGGGTGGTGAAGGCGAGCGCCAGGCCGCCGCCTTTGATCTGCATGAGGATGTACGGGAAGATGAAGCCCATCGTGATGAGGGCGACGATGACGCGATACACCTCGCTGCCGTAACGGTGCGCGAGCAGGTCGGCGGGCGTGACGAAGTTCCATTTCTTCCCACACAGCCAGATGCGCGTCCCCAGCCACCAGAGCAGCAGCCCACTCATCACGAGCCACAGGACATGGCAATAGAACCACACGCCGTGGTTGAGCCAGAAGCCGCCGCTGCCCAGGAAGAACCACATGGAGAAGAGCGAGGCCTCGTACGTGAAGAAGAGGACGAACAGATTGAACGTGCGGCCCGCGACGAAGTAGTCCTCCTCCGTGTCCTCCCGCGCGCGCACGCGCGCAACGCCGCCGATGACCAGGACGATGAGGGTGTAGGCCCCGAGCAGCACGGCAACGGGGAGGAAGCCGGACATCACTCATCCCCCTCCCCGTCGGTGAGCTGCTCTCGCGCCGGGATCTTCGGATCCGGGACGCAGCGGAGCCCATACACGAGATGCACCACGCCGATGCCGATGCTCCAGACGGCCATCCAGAACACCAGCAGCGGGAAGGGCCCTATCCGGGGCTCGACGCGGTTGACGAGCAGGAGCACCGGCCAATTGGTGGCGAGGAAGAAGAGAACGTAGAGCAGATACACAAGGGTGCGCGAGGCGGTCATGGCGCGGCGTCACTCCCGGAATCCGAGGATGTCCCCCGTCTCGCCCTGCCAGGGCCGGAGGCCAGGCCGGCGGCAGTATTCGTCCGGCCCTCTGCCTGTCCTCCCCGGGCCCGGGGCGCGCCCGTTCCCGACGCGGCGTCCGTCCGCCGCAGGATGTCGGAGGCCGGACAGCGAAGAGGCCGCCTCAGGCCATTCACCGGGAGTGACGCCAGTGGACACGGGCGATGACAGAACCGCGGAATTGCGCCGCCGGGTGGAGAGCCGTCCTCGCGACCGACGCGCGCGCCAGGAGCTCCTGGAGCTGCTCTGGGACAGCGAGGACTGGACTCAGGTGGAGCGCGAATGTCGCTCGCTCCTGGAGCTCGTCCCCGACGACCCGGCACTGCGGCGCAATCTCGCCTTCGCGCTCACGGAACAGGGCAGGACCGAGCAGGCGATCACGGAGCTCAGGGCCATCCTGGCGGCCGATCCGCGCAACGCCAACGCCCACGCCGACCTCGGGTGGGCGCTGGCGAAGCAGGGCAAGAGCGACGAGGCCATCGCGGCGTACCGCACGGCGCTGGACATTGATCGGAACCACGCGCCTGCGCACTACCGCCTCGGCATGGCGCTCTATGACCAGGGGAAGTCGCGTGAAGCAGCGGAGGAGTTCCGCGCGTCCCTCAAGGCCCATCGTCGCGACCCGCATGCGCACTTCGGGCTGGCCTTGGCCCTCGATGCGCAGGGAGACCTGGAGGGCGCCATTGCCGCGTACCGCGAGGCGCTGGAGCTGGGGCCGCGGCACGTGGCGCCGCACTACAACCTGGGCCAGGCGCTCCTGACTCGCGGCGAGGCGCGGGAGGCGGAGGCGCAATTCCGCGCCGCGATCGATCTTGACTCCGAGGATGCCGACGCGCAGCTTGGCCTCGGTGTCGCCCTGCAGGAGCAGGGCAGGCTCGACGACGCCCTCGCCCAATACCGGGCCGCGCTCGCGGCCGACCCAAGCATGGCGTCGGCCCGGTACAACATCGCCCGGGCCCTGTTCGAGCAGGGCAAGCCCGATGAAGCCCTCGCCGACCTGCGCGCCGCCGTGGAAAGCGACCCGCGGGACGCCGAGCTGCGCCGCCTGCTCGGCTTTGTGCTGGCGGAGCAGGGGAACGTGGACGAGGCCATCGGCGAGTACCGGGCGGCGCTGGAGCTTGGCCCGCGGAGCGCCATGCGGCATTGCTCCTTTGCGGTCGCGATGCAGAGACAGGGAAGGCTGGATGAGGCCGTGAGCCAGTACCGGGAGGCCCTGGCGCTCGACCCGGACCTCGCGGTGGCGCGCCACAACCTCGGGGAAGCCCTCCACGAGCAGGGAAACACCGAGCAGGCCATCGCCGAGTACCGGGCCGCGCTGGATTCCGACCCCGCGCTGTCGGCGGCACACTACGGCCTCGGCCGCGCCCTGTACGAGCAGGGACAGGTGCAGGAGGCCATCGACGAGCTGCGCCGCTCCATCCGCATCGACCCGGAGGACCCCGACGTCCACCATCGGCTCGGCTTCGTCCATGCCGAGCAGGATGATCTGGCGGAGGCCATCCGCGAGTACCGCATCGCGCTGCGGATCGACCCGGAGCACCCCGGCGCCCATCACTCCCTGGCCATCGCCCTCCACCGGCAGGGCGAGCTCGAGGAGGCCGTCAACGAGTACCGCGCCGCCGTGCGCCTGGCGCCCGACGTCAGCGCCGCACGCTACAACCTCGCCCAGGCCCTCCAGCAGCGCGGGCAGCTCGACGAGGCCGTCACGGAGCTGCGCCGCGTGCTGGAGGCCGCTCCCGACGATGCCGGCGCGCACCACTCCCTGGGGACCGCGCTGCAGGCGCAGGGCGAGGGCGAGCAGGCCATCGAGGCGTACCGCAAGGCCGTCGCCCTCGACCCCGGCCTCACGTGCGTGCACCACCACGTCGGTGCGATTCTGCACGAGCAGGGGCGGCAGGAGGAGGCCATCGCCGAGCTGCGACGGGGTGCCGAGGCTGACCCGGACGACGTCGAGGGGCGGCACCTGCTCGGATTCCTGCTCGCCGAGCAGGGAAGGCCCGAAGAGGCCGCCGCCGAGTACCGCGCGGCCCTCGAGCGCGAGCCCGGAAATGCGCGGCTGCACTGCGACCTCGCCCGGGCCCTCGAGGATCAGGGAGATCTCGAAGCCGCCGTCGCCGAGTACGACGAGGCGCTGAAGATCGACGCCCATGAGGCCGATT
This sequence comes from Armatimonadota bacterium, assembly GCA_050114035.1. Taxonomy (GTDB): domain Bacteria; phylum Armatimonadota; class Zipacnadia; order JAUWAU01; family JAUWAU01; genus JAUWAU01. The sequence goes on from JASFTE010000116.1 coordinate 4,455, forward strand.
TCCACTGGGGCCTGGCGACGGTGCTGCGGAAGCAGGACAAGCTGGATGAGGCGGTCCGCGAATACCGGGCGGCGCTGACCATCGATCCGGAGCTCGCCGAGGTCCACTGCAACCTCGGCATGACGCTGTACAAGCAAGGCAGGCTCGGGGACGCCATGTCGGCATACCGCCGCGGGCTCGAGATCTCGCCGGACGACGGAGCGACCCACTTCAACCTCGCCGTCGCACTGTACGCCAACGCCGAGTATGCCGATGCATGGGAGCAAGTCCAGGAGGCTCAGCGCCTCGGGTGCGACGTGGACGCCGACCTCGTGGCCGACCTCCGCTCCAGGCTGCCGGACTCGGAGCAGTGACGGCCCCGGGCTGGCCTGCAACAGGGGGCGCCGCCCAATGACACACCTTCTCCTCGCGCTGGTGCTGAGCGCGCCGACAGTTGTGCTCTCTGCGCCGGACCCGCCCGGAGATCTCCGCTGCGAGTGGCGCATCAATCCCACCGACGTCCGCGACCCCTGCCCGGAGTTGTACTGGGAAGTCGCCGATCAGAGCGCGTTCCGGGCCGTGGTTGCCGCGAGCTCGGCCGACCTCGAGCGTGGCGCACGGGCAGTCTGGGACTCGGGCAAGGTGCACAGCCCGCTGCCGATCGTCGAGTACGCCGGTCCGCGGCTGGAGAACGGGCGCACCTACTTCTGGCGCCTGCAGGTGTGGGACGATGCCAGGCGGGCGCTTCCGCTTCCGCCCCCGCAGCGCTTCAGCCTCCGTGCCGAGCCGATGCCGCACCACCTCCCGACGGCCCGCACCTTCATCAACTTCGGCGGGACGCCCGACTTCGCGAGAGACTGGCTGGATCTGTGCTTCCGCAAAGAGGCCAAGCAGGGACGCGCCAGCGTGCTCACGACGACCTACGCGCTCGTGTGCACCATGGTGCTCCCGCACCCCTCGACCGCGAGGCCGCTGTCGGGCAAGGCGAAGCAGTTGGCCGACCTCTGCGTCGAGCGCGGCCTCACGACTCAGGGCATCCTCGAGGACATGTTCTGCCACTTCGCGGCCGACACGAGGGTCCGCCTGCACGTGGGCGCCGAGCGGGCGGCCAACCCTGTCGAGGAGCGCGTCTGCCCCGGCTGGGACCCGCGGAACGACCGCAACGGCGACGGCCGCGTGGACGATGCGGAGTTCGCGGACCTCGTCAACCCGGAGGCCCACGCTCGACAGCCCAGGGAGGCGCGCATTCCCATCTACTACTGGGGCCCGCCCAGGGACGACTTCGTCATGAACGTCGGCCACCCGGCCTACCGGGAGTTCATGGCCTCGGTGCATGCGCCCAGCGTGTGCGAGGGCTACGACGGCATCTACTTCGACACCGTGCCCACGGACGTGGCCGGCCCCGGGCGCTCGGCGCGCGTGCTGGAGTACCCGCGACAGGGCCGCGACGCCGACAAGTGGCTGCGCGATCTGCAGATGATGTTCGCCCGCATGAAGATCAACCTGCCGGACAAGATCATCACCGCGAACAACTGGGACGCGAACCCCATGGTCATCGACGGCCGGCAGTCGGAGGGCTGGCAGGGCCTCACGCGTCAGGCCGGCCAGTGGCGGGCGCGGATCGACTCGGCCGTCGAGCGCGACCGGCGCGGGAAGATCCAGCTCATTCAGTACAACCCCATCTTCCACCCGACGCTCGCCGAGTTCGGCCCCAGGGTGCCCGTGAGCCACGATCGCGACAAGCTCTTCGGCCTGGCGACCTACTACATGGCCCACGGCGACTTCACCTACTTCGGCTTCGGCCGGCATCCATACGGGGGCGTCCAGAAGCAGTGGTTCGAGGCCATCAGGTACGACATCGGCGAGCCCGAGGGTGACTACTACCTGTCCGCCCAGGTGGACACGGGCGCGGACCCGGACGCCCCCAGTCATCTCGCCAACGGCGACTTCGAACTCGGCAATCCGGGCGGCGATCCCGAGGCCTGGACTGCCGCCGAGCCGGTGGAGTTGGATGCTGAGGTCAGACGCAGTGGGAGGCTCTCAGCCAGGATCGCGAGCGCCGACGTCACCATCAACAACATCAACAAGCAGTACGTGCGGCTCAAGCCAGACACGACGTACACGCTCATTGCCTGGGCCAAGACGGAGAACGTCCGCGGCTCGCCGGGTGCGCAGGTCTACCCCTACGAGTTCGACGGTGCGACGGGCGGTGCGATGCTGACGTGGATCGGCACGAGCCACTGGCGGGAGCAGCGAACGGTGTTCACCACTGGCGCCGACGCCGACGGCCGCATCAACTTCCGCATCTACGGCGCCACCGGCACGGCGTGGTTCGACGACATCCAACTGCTCGAGGGCGCACACATCGCGCAGCAGGTCTTCGCGCGGAACTACACGACCGCCCTCGTCCTCGTGAAGCCCTACACCGGCGGGCCGTTCGGCGACTCAACCGCCACCACGCACAGGCTGCCGCGGCCCCTCCGACCGCTGCGGGCGGATGGGACCCTTGGGGATCCGACCGACGATGTAACCCTCCGCAGCGCCGAGGCAGCCATCCTCGTGCCGTGAGCAGTTGCGCCTCTTGTAGGGCGGGATAACCTCATCCCGCCGCCTTTGCTGCCGCACCAGTCGCCCGCCTCACCCCACCCGCTTCACATAGCAGTAGTACGCCCCCCGCTGCTCGCCCCCCTCGTCCATGAACCACGTCTGCAGCCGCGTCTTCCCGGCCTTCAGCCGCACTCGGAACGTCACCTCGTGCGCGCCCTCCGGGATCGGCTGCGTCTCGTCCACGTCGGCGATGGTCAGCCGCGCCTTCGTCGCGCTGATGGCCTTCCCGCGGTCGATCGCCGCCGTGATCGGCGCATCCACCTCCGTGGCCCAGCGCCGCAGCGACATCTCGTACACCCCCGCCCGCGCCACCTCCACCGCCCAGAAGCCGTTCGACTTCGCCCCCGAACGCACCGAGCCCTGGCTCCACGCCGGTCGCTGCCCGTGCCAGTCGTGCGACATGAGCCGAGTGGGATTCGCCTCCTCCGCCCCGAGGACGATGTGCACGTAGTCGTCGAACCCCCGCGACAGATCCGCCCACCAGCGCTCGTACGCGGCGCGGAGCTGCTTGACCACCTCGGGATGCGCGTCCGCCACGTTCTGCGCCTGCTCCGGGTCCGCCGAGATGTCGTTCAGGACCTCGCCGTTCACCAGCCGCCAGCGGTCCGTCATGACCGCCGACTTGCGCCACTTCTCCGGGTGCTCGATCCGCTGCGAGTTCACGACCAGGGTGCGGTCGGGCCAGCCCGCGTCTCGCCCGCGCAGCAATGGGACGACGCTCGTACCGTCGAACGCCACGCCCTCCGGCTTCTGCAGCCCGCAGAGATCGATCAGCGTCGGCAGCACATCGAGGTGCGCCGTCAGCCGCTCCACGTCCACTCCAGCCTCGATCCCGCCCCCGGGCCAGCGCATGAAGAACGGCACCCGATGCCCCCCGTCGTACTCGGAGCCCTTCCTCCCCCGCCGCCCGCCGCTCTCGCCGCCCGACGTGCCGTTGTCCGTCATGAAGATGAGGATCGTATCCCGCTCCAGATCCAGCTCCCGCAGCCGCTGCATCAGCCGCCCCATGTTCTCATCGATGTTGGTCACCATCCCCCAGAACTTGGCCCGATTCGCCGGGACGCCCTTGTCCTCGTACAGCTTGCTGTACTTCTCCGCCACGTTGTACGGTCCGTGCGGCGCGTTCGTCGTGAGGTACACGAAGAACGGCCGCTCCCGATTGGCCTCAATGAACCGCAGCGCGCCGTCGAACCAGATGTCCGTGCAGTACCCCTCGAACGGCTTCCACACGCCGTTGTGGCAATACGTGTCGTCGAAGTAGTCGTTCCCCCAGTAGTCCGGCCCCTGCCCGACGCCGCCGCCGCCGTGGATCAGGACCTCCCCGAAGCCCCGATCCTGCGGCCGATACGGGTAGTTGTCCCCCAGGTGCCACTTGCCGAAGATGGCCGTCTGGTACCCGCCCGCGGCGAACACGTCGGCCACGGTGACCTCATCTCGGCCGAGGATCGACCGCCCCATGATCGTGTGCCACACGCCCGTACGCGTCGAGTAGCGCCCGGTCATGAGCGACGACCGCGTGGGCGAGCATGTCGGGTCCACGTGGAAGTTCGTCAGCCGCGTGCTCTGCGAGTGCAGCCGATCGAGGTTCGGCGTCTCAATGATCTCATTCCCATGGCAGCCCAGGTCGCCGTAGCCCTGGTCGTCCGTGATCACCAGGATGACGTTGGGCCGTCTCCGGCCCTCCTGCGCCCCGGCCAGCGTGCCGTGCATCGGCAGCGCCGCGGCGCCGAGGCCGACGGTCTTCAGGTACTGGCGTCGCGTGCGGGTGGACTTCTTCATGTGTCTTGCCTCCGGGGTCAGTTCGCCTGAAACTCGCGCCGCCCTGACCTTCCCGAACGCCCTCCACATTCCTGCATAAAACGGTGACTAAAACGGTGACAGTCACCATTTTCCGGAGCTTCCAAGCTGTGACCCCCATCGCCCTCCCACCCAGTTCCTGTAACCTACCTTACAGCGACTGTCTTCTTTTCTGTATTGATAGAACATTTACTGATTACAGACGTCTGTAAATGGGTATAACAGACCCGGAAACACCAACCCGGACCATCGCCTGTGTCCGTGGGGCGCCTCAGGCATGCGAGGACGTTCCGTCCTGAGGGGCTCCACGATGACCACGGACACCACGACACAGAGCGACGAGACCGCCGCCGACCTTCTCCAGTCCATCCTCCCAGCCCTCCAGGTCGTTGACGGCCCCGACGAGCACGGCGACTACTCCTGCTGGTGCCCCTTCCACCGCGACACCCGCGACGGGGAGCCGCATCCGCCCGACTTCCGCGTCTCCCAGCATGGCTATACCTGCCACACCTGCGGCGCCACGGGTGAGCTGCCGGACCTCGCCGAGCATCTCGGCATCGCGTCCGACCGCGCCGAACCGACCTGCATCGCGCCCTCGCACACCAACCGCCTCCTCCCCCGCATCCACAACCCCGCCCCGCCCGCGCACGCCCACGCGAGCCCCCCACGGCACTGCGCCCTCTTCGACGGCCTGGTGGATCTCGTCCAGGCAGACGGCCTTCCCGCCTTCCTCGTGCGCGCCGGTCGCCCCGAGGCCGCCTACGCTCCCCGCGTCGTCCAGCGCGCGGCCGTACACGGCAAGCCCGTCCTCCCGCCCGAGCCGGACGCCATCCCCTGGCTTCTCCCACGCGCCCACGAGGTGCTCGCGCACTTCCACGCGGGACGCGAGTGCCCGCCTGAGACCGACGCCCGCCTCTACGCCGACCTGGTGGCCCACCACCGGGCCGCCTCCCAGCTCCCGGATGCCGCCCTCTACGGACTCCTCGCCCTCTGGGACATGCACACGTACCTGCTCGAGCACTTCCACTACTCGCCCATCATCTGCCTCCACGGCCTCCCGGAGCGCGGAAAGAGCCGCACCGGCAGGGCCATGATCCACGTGGCCTACCGCGGCCTCCACGTACCCTCCACCCGCCACTCCTTCATCTCACGCGTCGCCAGCGACTTCCGCGCCACCCTCTTCTTCGACCTGCGCGACGTCTGGCGCAAGCTGCTCCGCGACGCCACCGAGGAGGTCGTCCTGCAGCGCTTCGAGCGCGACGTCTACGTCCCCCGCGTGGACCGCCCCGCCGCCGGCCCCCACCGGGACACCCGGTTCTACCCGGTCTTCGGCCCCACCATCATCGCCACCAACGTCGCCCCCGACAGGATGCTCGACAGCCGCGGCCTCA
>JASFTE010000117.1:0-10205 GCA_050114035.1 Armatimonadota bacterium
CGCACGGGCGCCACGTCGGCGCCGCTGACGGCACTTCGAGTGCTCCAGACCGCACCGACCCGGAGCTGCCCCTGCCCGCCGGTCGCCAGCCCGCGCCGACCGTGTGTCGGGCAGGCGGCAATCATTTACCCTACAGGCCGAGCTCGCACAGTGTGGCCCTGTGGCGGGAGGGTAAGGTCCACATGCCGCCAAAAGTACTCGTGATCGCCCAGCTCCCACGCGAACGAGCCCAGATGGCGGAGTACATCTCCGCTGCCGGCATGCAGGCTATCGTTTCAGGCACGGCGGCCGAGGGCATCTCCCAGTGCCTCGTGGCGGAGCCTGCCATCATCGTCGCGGACATCGACCTGCCCGACATGGGCGGCGCCGAGCTCTGCCGGCGCATTCGGGAGATCACCTTCGCTCCCATCATAGTGGTCACCGCCAATGGGGACGAGATGGAGCGCGTGATTGCGCTCGAGGTGGGCGCCGATACCATCATGCAGAGGCCCGTGCCTCCGCTGGTCTTCGGCGCCATGCTCAAGCGTGCGGTCCGTCGGGCCGGCGGCGAGCCGCCTATGCCGGAACACGTGATCAACGCCGGGCCACTGAAGCTGGATTGCGAGAGCCACACGGCGAAGGTGGATGGCCACTGGGTCCAGCTCGGACCCAAGGAGTTCGCCTTGCTCGAGGCCCTGGTTCGCCGTCCCGGGTATGTGCTCTCCAAGGACTTCCTGCTGGAACACATCTGGGATCATCGGCCCACGAGTGATGACCGTGCGCTCGCCGTGCACATCTCACGGCTCCGGCGCAAGATCCATGACGAGGCGCGGCACAACAACCTCATCGTCACTGTCCCCGGCGTGGGGTACGTGTTCCGCGGAGACGCCGCCGAGCTCTCCTGACCACCTGCGCCTCTGCCGCTGAGACCCTCCGGACGAGCATCCCCGACGCGGCCCCTCATCCACCTCGGAGCACCTGTATCAGCCATTGGGACGGCGACGCATGCGCACTTCTGCCTCGTACGGTGCGAAGTGTTCTGGATGCGGTCAGCCGCCGAGGGGACTCAGGCGTAGAGGATCACGAGCACCGCCACAATCCAACAGACCACGTCGATCAGAAGCGGCGGATCCGTCAGCAGGACCCGCTCCGGGCGTCCGCCTGCATCCCGGCGATGCACGAGGTACAGGTAGCGGAAGACTCCGAAGAGCACGAAGGGGATGGTGTAGATCAGCCGCGTCGTCCCGAACTTCTCCACGGTGTCGGGCCACATGGTGTAGAGGCAGTAGCCCATGACCGTCGAGGAAGTCACCACGGCTATCATCTGGTCGAGCAGGCGCGGCGTGTAGTGAGCCAGTATGTCCCGATGCGCGGGCGCCTCCTCGCGGAGCAGCACCAACTCGTGCCGCCGCTTGCTCAGGGCCAGGAAGAGCGCCAGGAGGATGGTGCATACCAGCAGCCACTCGGAGATCGCCACCTCAATGACAACCGCTCCCCCAAGCGCCCGGAGCACGAAGCCCGAGGCGACGCAGAAGGCGTCGAGGATGACCACGCGCTGCAGTGACAGCGAGTACGCCAGCGAGACGATGGCGTAGCTCAGGGCCACGAGGCCAAAGGCCCATCCCAGCCAGAAGGCGGCGCCGAGGCCCACGACGCCGAGGACGATGGCCGCCGCCGCGGCATTGCCCCGCCGGAGCGTGCCGGAGGCCAGCGGGCGATGCCGCTTCAGCGGGTGCCGGCTGTCGTGCTCGGCGTCGGCGAGGTCGTTGACGATGTAGACGGCGCTGGAGAGGCCGCAGAAGACGCAAAAGGCGGCAACGGCGATGCCCACCGAGGGCGGGTCGTCCAGCTGACGGGCGAAGATGACCCCGGCGAACACCACGAGGTTCTTGATCCACTGCCCCGGGCGCATCGTCCGCAGCAGGAGCAGCGCCTGGTTCTCGCTTCGCGCCTCCGTCACGCGCGCATCACCCACGCCCCAATTCCACGAGCCTGGGGCTGCATCCTCTGCCGGATATCGGGCAGGGCTCCCCCCCTGAGGCGAGAACACCCTTGCCCGGAGGATCCAGCGCTCGTGACGGCAGCGCGAGAGGACACCCGTGGCACACGCAACTGACCTGCGAACCGCCGTCCCGGAGGCGACGGGAACTTCGCCGGACTCTCCTCTCAGCGTCGCCATGACGCTGCGCGCCCTCGCGCTCTCGGCCGTCTTCACCGTGATCCTCAGCTACTGGATCGCGCCGGCCGAGGTCATCGTCCGCTTCTGCCAACTCACGGAGTCCGTGCCCCCAATCCCCGCCGTCGCGGTTCTGATACTCCTCGCCGTGCTGAACCCACTCGTGCGGCGCGTGTCGCGGCGCCTCTCGCTCGAGAGGCGCGAGGTCCTGCTCATCTACGTGTTCCTCACCGTCGCCACGTCCATGGCCGGCTGCGGGATCATGCGCTTCTTCGTCAACATCATCCCGGCGCTCTTCTACTTCGCCACGCCCGCCAACGAGTTCGCCCAGTACTGGCAGTACATGCCCTCATGGGCCGCGCCGAGCGACGCCGAGACCATCAGAGCCTTCTACGAGGGCTCCGAGACCGGGGCCGTCATGTGGCGCTCGTGGCTGGCGCCGCTGGCGACGTGGGGGCTGCTCTTCACGGCGCTCTGGATCACCATGATGTGCGCCATTGTCGCCCTTCGCCGTCAGTGGTCCGAGAGGGAGAAGCTCACCTTCCCGCTGCTCCACCTCCCCCTCGAGGTGAGCCGCGGCGTGGACGGCAGAGCGCCGGTGGTGGCCTTCTTCCGCAATCCCATCATGTGGGTCGGCTTCGCCGTCGCCTTCGTCTACAACCTCACCAACATCATCAACTCATACGACCCGGGCTTCGTCTGCCTGGGGAAGTACTACAGCATCGGCGCGCTGTTCACCGAGCGGCCCCTGACCGCGCTGCGCCCGATGAACCTGCACTACCGCCCGGAGATGATCGGCCTCGGGTACCTCGTGAGCACCGAGGTGGCCTTCAGCGTCTGGGTGCTGTATCTGGTCCTGAAGACCGAGCGTCTCGTGGGCTTCATGCTGGGCCACGAGGACGCCAAGCTGCCCTTTGCCCAGGAGCAGGGGCTGGGCGCCTATGTGGCCATCGCGCTGTTGCTCCTCTGGATCGGCCGGCATCATCTGGCCGGCGTCGCGCGCCGGGCCCTCTTCGGGGACGACAGCGTCCGCGATGCCGACGAGCCCATGAGCTACCGCCTCGCGGTCATTGGCGCCATCGGCGGCTTCGTCGCCTGTCTGCTCTGGTGCCACGCCGCGGGCATGGCGCTCTGGCTGTCGGCCCTCTACTTTGGCCTCGTCCTCGCCGTTGCGCTGGTCTACGCCCGCATCCGCGCCGAGGTGGGCGTGCCGCTCATCTGGATGTTCCCCTACTACCAGACCTACAAGGGCATCAAGTACACCCTCGGCTCCCAGCGGCTCTACATCGGCAACAGCTGGAGCAGCCTCACCATCTTCAGCACCCTCGTGTTCCTCTCCCGCGGCTACTTCCCCGCCCTCATCGGCTACCAGGTCGAGGGCTTCGAGCTCGCCCGTCGCACCCAGATCCCACAGCGCCACATGAGCACGGTGCTGCTGGCCTCCGTCATCGTCGGCTTCTACGTCTCCATGTGGCTCCTGCTGCGCTCCTACCACGAGTTCGGAGCCGGCGGCCTCCGGTCGCTGTCGGGCTGGGGGTCGGGACTGGCCCGCCAGGAGTACACCAACCTGGTCTCCTATGCCACGACGCCCGTCGGCCCGGACGCCGAGCGCATCGCGGCCACCGCCATCGGCTTCGTGATGGCAGTGGGGCTGATGGCCGCCCGCATGATCTTCCTCCGCAGCCCACTGCACCCACTCGCCTTCTGCATGGTGACGTCGTACGGGGAGCTTATCTGGGGCACGTTCTTCATCGTGTGGCTGGTGAAGACGGTCGTGGCCAAGCTCGGCGGCATGCGCCTCTACCGGCGCCTCATCCCCGGCTTCCTCGGCCTCGCCCTCGGCCACTTCTTCACCGCCGGGGTCCTCTACGGCCTCATCGGCACCTTCGGGGGCGAGCAGGCACGGCGGTATGGGGTGTGGTTCGGGTAGTCTGGCCTTCGAGGTCAGGAGCAGCCCTGCAGAGAAACTCGCCCCGGAACCCGACGCCTCGCGGGCTGTCGTCTACAGGAGGAGAACAATGCGCATGATCGGGCCACTGGTACGGTGTGGATTCGCGAGGGCCACGTGTGTGATCGCCCTGGCGGTCATCGCGGTCCCATTCGGCGCCGCGGCTCTGGCCGCGGACGGTGACACCCCGGCGCTGGCCGAGAAGCTGATTGAGCTTGCCGGCGTAGACCGGGGAGTCTGCGCGATGCTCGGGAGCGATCGCGATCTCCCCCTGCAGGTTGCACAATCCAGTGACCTCCTGGTGCACGTCCGCGAGCCGGAGGCCGACTCCGCAGCCGGACTGCGGCAGCAGGCCGAGGAGGCCGGACTCGGAATCGATCGGCTGATCGTGGAGCAAGGCAACCTGGACAGGCTGCCGTACGCCGACAACATGGTGGACGTCGTGGTTGCCAGTCAGCTCAGCCAGGATGCACTGGCCGGGCTGTCAGTTGGCGAGGTGCTCCGCGTACTGCGGCCCCAGGGCATTGCCATCATCGGGGCCGCCGCGTCGGCCGGCATTCAGACCCGCGCACGCCGCCAATGGGCCCAGGAGGGCGGCGCAGAGGGCATCAAGGCCTGGAAGGACACCTCCGGCACGTGGGTGCGTCTGTCGAAGCCTCCGCTGGAGGGCGTTGACGAGTGGACGCACTGGGAGCACTCCCCGGACAACAACCCGGTGTCAACGGACGAGGTCATCCGGGCCCCGTACATGACGCAATTCCTGGCCGAGCCGTTCTACATCGGCATGCCGGCCATCACGACGGCCGCCGGAGGCCGGAGCTTCCTGGCCACCGGACACATCGCGCACCATCTGCGCGAATGGGACATGGTCAACAAGCTCATCGCCCGCAACGGCTACAACGGCACGGTGCTGTGGCAGCGCAGCCTGCCCGAGGGGTACCTCTCGCACCGCTCCGCCTTCGTCGCCACCGAGGACATCTTCTACATGATCGATGGTGACAGTTGCCTCATGCTCGACGCGCGCACCGGCGACGAGCAGGGGCGCATCCGCATCCCGGGCCTGCGGGGCGCCTGGATGTGGATGGCCATGCAAGACGGCGTGCTGTACGTCCTGACCGGCGACCGGGGCGGCGAGGCCAAGATGATCAAGGGCGATCGCAACTTCGGCGGCTGGAGTTGGGGCGACCTCAGCCTGGGGTACTACGAGAGGCCCAGAGTCCCCTGGGGCTTCGGCCACACGTTGGCTGCCTACAAGCTGAGCTCCGAGCGCGTCCTCTGGAAGCACACGGAAGGCTCCCTCATTGACTCTCGCGCGCTGGCCATGCGTGACGGGAGGCTCTTCCTGTATTGCCCCGACAGTCATCTGCGGTGTCTGGACTCCGACACAGGGGCGGTCCGCTGGACGAACAGCGACTCCATGGTTCTGGGGCTCATCGAGGCGCCCGGGCGTGGATTGGTCTCGACCCCGGGCTTCCGCAGCGCGTGCATAGCGGTTGCGGGCCCCGAGACCCTGGTAATCCAGGGCCAGACCAGGATGAACGTCGTGGCAGTGTCCGCTGAGAGCGGCGACCTGCTGTGGCAGAGGCAGAAGATCAGCAACAACCCCAACGTCCTGTACATGGATGGAGGCGTCGTGCTCGGGGCCGGCCCGCGCAGCAATCACATCATCGTGGACCCGCTCTCCGGCGCCGTGCTGGAGGATCTCAACTTCCGCAAGGTGGCCTGCACGCGGCTCACGGCCTGCCCCGACTCGCTCTTCGTGCGTGGCGAGGGGACGCTTCGGTTCGACCGGGCCAGCCGGCGCGTGTTCGTCGACGGCTCGGCCCGCCCCGGGTGCAACGACGGCGCGCTGCCCGCCAATGGCATGCTCTACATCGGACCGTGGGCGTGCGACTGCAATCTGTCGCTCATCGGCGCCGTGGCCAGATGCTCGGCCGGCGACTTCCGCTTCGACCACGTGGCCACCGAGGCCGAGCGCCTGCACCTCGGGCCGGGGGACGTGGGGAGCGTGGCGCCCCTGGAGGTCACCGCCGAGGATTGGCCCACGTATCGGGCGAACGCCGAGCGCACCGGCGCCACGCCCGTCCCCCTCGCCCGGCCCAACGCCCCCGCCGGCACGCCCCCGGCTCGGTCCTGGCGGTACGTCCCGGAAAGGCGTCACGTGCCCGCTCCTCCCACTTCCGCCGGCGGGCTCGTCTTCGCGGCGGCCTGGGACGGCAAGGTGCGCGCCCTGGAGGCCGCGAGCGGGCAGGTGCGGTGGATCCACGCCACTGCCGGGCCCATCAAGGCGTCGCCGACTATCTGGGAGGGCCGCGCCTACGTGGGCAGCGGCGACGGGCACGTCTACGCGCTGGAGGCCGCCACCGGGCGCCTGCTCTGGCGCTTCCGTGCGGCCCCCGTCGAGCGCCACATCATGGTCTACGGGAGCCTCTCCTCCACCTGGCCGGTCAACACCGGCGTCCTGGTGGCCGACGGCGTCGCGTACTTCGCCGCGGGCATCATCGATTACGATGGCACGTACGTGTATGCCCTCGACGCCAGGACCGGGGAGATCAAGTGGCAGAACAACTCGTCCGGACACCTGAGCCCCGAGCTCCGCAAGGGGGTCTCCGCCCAGGGGAACCTGGCGATCCACGGCGACCAACTGCTGATGGCCGGCGGCAATCAGGTCACCCCGGCCCGGTTCGACCTCGAGACCGGGGAGTGCCTCAACCAGCCGTTTGAGCAAGGGCAGCCCAAGGCGAACCACGGCAGGTTCGTCGGCGTCCTCCTCGGCCAGTATCCCATCGCCGGCGGCCGTCACCTGTACGCCTCGCCGGAGAATGTGGCGAACAAGGACAGCTTCGTCGTGGGCACCGGGCGTGGCTTCGTCCCTCTCAGCTACGGCGGAGTCCCGCCGGCGTGGAATGACGAGACGATCGCACTCGTCAACTTCCGCGACGGGAAGCTGACGAGCTGTGATCCGGCGAAGGTGACGGACCGAATCGAGAGCGGGTTGCCGCCGCACGAGGGCCCGGGGCGGCGCGCATGGTTCGGCCTGGCCCACCTGTTCCAGGCCGACGGCGCCATCCGGTGGACGTCCGACCTCAACGAGCCGAACAAGTTCGAGGTCGTGTCACTGGCCGTCTGCCCGGGCTCGGTCGTGGCCGTCCTGAAGTACCAGGTGCGGAATCGGGCCCATCCCCAATGGACCCTGGCCGCGTTCAACTCGCAGGACGGCACGCCCATCTGGTTCTGGCGATACCCATTGGCCTCCAAGCCATTGCCTGAGGGTCTCCTGGTGGGTCGCGAGGGGCAGGTCGTCCTGGCCATGCTGGACGGGAGCATCCTCAGCTTCGGCCCACGGCAGCCGGTCCGCCCGCAACCGGGCGCCGTCCGGGATTGACACACAACACCGCGTGGGATTCGGAGGGGAATCCGGCGGGGACTACTCGTCCCTGGCTTCATCCATCGCCATCGCCCGGCACGACCGCCGGCCTAACCGGGCCCGCGTTCCTTCACGAACCGAGCGTACTTCTGATCCTCGCCCAGCAGGTGCTCCACGACCCAATCCTGCAACAGGGCCGCGAAGTCCCGGTCCAGCTCGATCTGCTCCGCGTGGAGCCTGCGCTCGTACTCCATGACCTCTTCCATCAGCGCCGCGTGCTTCTGTCGATGGCTCTCGTAGCCGGGGAAGCCGTGCCCCCGCATCAACTCCTCCTCGTCGGAGAAGTGCGAGCCCGTGTGACGGATGAGAGCGTTCAGGGCGCTTCCCAGCGAGGATGCGTCGCCACCCGACACGATGGCCTGGTGGAGCGCCTCGGTCATTCTGAGCAGCTCCATGTGCTGCTCGTCGAGCTTCTCGATGTCCATGCGGTACTGGTCCCGCCAACGGAAGATGGACACGCTCAGCACCTCGGGATCCATCAGCATCCTCATGCGCCGCTCATACACCTCAAACAGCTTCCAGCGCACCGCTGGAATGCCCGCCAGCACATCGCCGGGCACGTAGTAGAGCTCCGCGGCCTCTGCGGCACGAACTCGGGATATGCCCGGCGTGTCGTGCAGGACGGTGCTCTCTCCGCAGAACTGCCCGACCGCCAGCGTCTCGATCACGTCGTCACCGACCATGATCTGCAGCCGTCCCGACTTGACCAGACGGATGCCGGCGTCGGTGTCCAGACCCAGCTCCGCACCGACATCGACGCTCTGCTCCTGCATCGCCGCGGCGATCCGGTTGTGGACCGGATACGATATGGCCTCCCCGAACAGCCACGTCTCCTGCAGGAACTCCCACCTCCCCCGCAGCCGCTCCACGCTCGGGTGCAGATCGTTGCGCCGCACGAAGTCCACGTACGTCCTGCACGGCACGCGCAGCGCCCGCACGAAACTGGCGGCGCGATACGTGGCTTTGGAGGGCGTTCCCGCCAGGCCCTGGTGCTCGCCAACCAGGCTTCCGGCCGACAGCGTCCTGTGCAGGCCCACCTCGGAGCGGATCATCTCCACATCCCCGGCGAGCACAAGGTACATGCTCTGACTCCGCTCGCCCACCCGGATGATGATCGTCTCCGGGTTGAGATCAACCACCGGATTGTTGAGCAGCGTCTCCAATTGATGGTCGGGCACCGACGGGAAGTAGGAGTGCAGGTACTGCGCCGCGCGCGCTCGCACGTAGTCCTGGTGTGAGGGGATGAGAACGTCCACCGAGCCAAAGGGCGCCCCGGACCCGATCTCCTTCTCCTGGTCGGTGAGCTCGTCGGACGTGTGGGACAGGACGATCCTGTCAGAGCGATCCTCCTTGAAGTCCTCCGCCTCGCCGTGGATCGGCCGCCCGCCGATGTCGATCTTCTTCAGATCGGCCCTCAGCAGGTAGTCCCTCTGCACCTTGTCGTAGAGCGCCTGGGAGACGCCGGGCTCATCGCCCCCATCGCCGACCAACCCGCGCAGCACATCCAGGCTGATGATGTCCCCCAGGTGCGCGTACGACCGATGCCCGCCCTCGCACGCCGCCCGGAACATCAGCACCGTCGTCTCGACCGGATGGGGGGAGAAAACGGGCCGTACCTCCAGGCTCCCAACGTCGTTCCACACGTCATCGGCGAGATCGTGTATCTCGAAGAACTGGGAGAACTCCTCCTCGTCCATCGACAGCAACTCCGACAGCTTCTTCATGACGGAAGCCCGTACCCACGGCGTCGCGAAGTACTTGACCTTGTGGTCGGCCCGCATGAGGGTCGTCAGGCCGCAGAAGTGCTCATCGTGTGCGTGCGTCTGGAAGATGCCCTGGATCTCGGACACCCCGATGCCGAGGGCCTTGAGGCAGTGGCGCAGATTCAGACCCGCATCGACCAGGTACGCCTCGCCCTGGAACATCAAGATGCTCGCCATGGCCGGCCGATTCGGGTCCCATCCGTCGCCGTCGCCCGAGTGCACCACCGAGAAGTACTCCCGGTCGATCTGGTGATAGCCCAGCGGATATGGCGCCTCGTAGCTCTCGTCCGGCGCCAGGTTCAGGTCAACCGTCGCCGTGTCTCCGCCATAGGAGAACTCGAACACGTTCAGCCGCAGCCGCCGGACCATGACCCCGTTTCTCACCTCAACGGGCTCGCGCCCGACGATGGCACAATCGACGAACTCCTCGGTCCGCCGGATCTCGCCGAAGCTCAGCCTCAACTTCAGAGCCATCATGTCCCGCGCCGTCTCGGGAGCCATGCCCGCCTCCGCCATCTCCTCCTCCGAGATCAGCCCGTAGTTGCCGCGATGGACGTACCGCATCTGCGCCCTGACCTGTCGCGCGGCACCGATGAGCATCGGCTTTGCGCCGGTGTTGTTCGGGTGGCCGGGTATGGCCATTCCCTGCCGATACAGCATCTGCAGCACCGGGAACTCGGCGAGATTGGCGAACCGGCCGTTCTGCACCGGGACGTCCGACAGCAGCACGGCGTTCGGGCCGGTCTCGAAGGGGACACCGTCGGCCTCTCTGGCCACGATGAGGCCCCGCTTCATCATGTGCTTCACGCTGTCGGCCGGACATCCGCACAGCACGCACAGATCCGCCTCAGGCGCCTCGACCCAGTACATCCCGGTGGCGACCTTCGCTGTCGTTATCGCAGGCATCAGCTC
>JASFTE010000118.1:0-10196 GCA_050114035.1 Armatimonadota bacterium
ATGCGTATGGCTCGCCAATCTGAGGTGACGATATGCCTGTGATGAATGAGACGGACGTAGCGACGCTGCAAGCGGAGCTTGCATCGCATCCCGATTGGGACGACAAGGGCGCACTGGAAGTAGCTGACCTGATGAATGCGCCCACTGGCGATCCCGGACAGGGCGCCGTCGGGCTGGATGCGGTTGGAGATTATCTGCTCCTGCATGGGAAACTGGACGCGATCCGCAAGAGCACGAATACCGGGGCTGAGGCGTTGACGTGGCTGCTGCGCACGAGTCATATCACGGCGCTCGACCCGGCGCAGTCGGATGTGCAGGCGATATTTGTGGCCATCCGTGACGCCGGCCTGCTGGCGGGCGACGATCTGCAGGCGCTGCGGCAGCTCGCGGAGACTGCGCCCTCGGGGCCGTCGTTGGCCGAGCAGCTCTTCGGTTGGCCCGTGTATCCCGAGAACATCGAACAGGCGAGGGAGGCGGCGTAAGTGACTGGGACAGCACACAACCCCATTCCCTTCGAGCGGATTGTACGCTACCTGCGCGGTGGGCAGGAGCTAACAGATGACGGGTGGGTAGATATACCGGACAGGGCTGCGGCGATTATGGCAAGCGACCTCCCGGAGGCGCGCATCTTCGCGTTTCTCGCCGGGCTCGTCCCCGTCCCGCTCATCAACCCAGCCCACCCGCATGTCGAGCCGCTGTGGCGTGCTTTCGTGAAGGCGGGACTCATAGATGCGGCTGATGTCTCGGGCATCATGGCGCTTGCGGCCACGCCCCTTCCAACACAGAGCCCCGCATGGGATCAATTGCGCGATGCGTTGGCCTCGCGGTGGAAGATGCGTGTGGACTGCGATGAGGCGGCGCCTGAGCACAGCCGCTACACGATGTGGTGCTGTTTTGATGAGCAGGGCATAGAGCCAATCTGCGTTCAAGGGGTTGGTGCGAGCATGAGGGACGCAGCAGATGCACTAGCGGAGGAGATCGAGGTAGTGATCCGCACGCACTACCACTCTATGTAGGAGGCCGTTTCTATGGCGTTGACATTCACGCGCGTACTTGACCAACCCGTAAGCGGCCAGACCATCAACAGCGCCGCGACGTACACCTCAGCGGAGGTAGACATCGGCGACGCCACGATAGCCGAACAGATATGGCTCTATCTCGAAGTGGATGGCTTCGCTGCGGCACCGGGCGGCAATGAGCAGATGATCGTTGAGATTCATCCCATCCACACTACCGCCGGCACGGCCCATGGCGACCAGCCCGTGCAGTACGCTTTCGAGGTGACGGCCGATCAGACGTACAGCTTCGCCATTCCGTTGGCCTCGTTGCCCAGATTCTTCAAGGTCAAAGCCACCAACGATACAGGGCAGAACACGGACGCGAACGCCGTTGATCTCTGGATCGAACACATGGATGTGACGGCCTAGATGCGTACCGGCTGGAACCCATATTACGAGCCGCCTCAGGGTAGTATCGTCAACTACCAGCACCCGCTCGCGAACGGATTGCGGGCGTGTTGGTTGTTCAACGAGGGCGGTGCTACGAAGCACGCTTATGATGTCACTCGCGGGCGGCACCATGCCGAAGGGCAGAGCTCCTCACAGCTTTGGATCGCATCCGGCAAGGGTGGTCTTGGCTGGGCGCTCAATTGCGATGGGACGAACGATTGGGCGATTGTCGAGAATCCAAGTGGCCTGGAGATCACCACTGACCTCACTGCGGAGGTTTGGCTCAGGTGCCCTAGTCAGAGCAACAAGTACTTCTTCGGGTTTTTCGATCTCAGTACGCCGTATGAGGGTTGGGGCTTTCGTTTGAACAACAGTAAGCTCTCGTTCTGGAGTGATGGAGGAGGCTCCTGGCGGGACGCCGACACTGTCATAGCGTATGAGAATCCCGACCGGCATCATGGAGTCGCTGTTCTGGATGGCAGCACCGTGTATTTCTACGTGGACGGAGTTGCGGACGGCAGTGGGGCAAGCGGATCTCCGTCGCTATACACCGGGCAAAAGGCCGTTTTGGCAAACCGGTCCGGCAACAACAAACTCTTAGGCGATGTTGCCCTCATGCGACTATGGGACAGAGCACTCACTCCCGAAGAGGTCGCTTGGCTCTATCGCGAGCCCTACTGCTTCATCCGCACGCCGGCGCCGAGGAAGTGGTGGTTGTATACGGAGGCGGCGCCGCCAGCCGGCCAGGTGATGCCAATTATATCAGATAGAGCCATACACAGTGCGATCTTCGAGGGCTTGGTGGTGCAGGGCTAATGGGCTGTCCCAGTGATGTCAAAATCGGCGACGACCTCGTATTCACTATCACGACGCATGACCCGGATACGGGCGTAGTGACCGATGCAGATTCTGCGCCGGCGTACCGGGTCTATGAGGAAGAGACAGGCACGGCCATTCTCACCGGCACTATGGCCAAGCTCGATGACGCGAACACGACAGGCTTCTATTCGGAGTCCATCGCATGCACGAGCGCCAACGGATTCGAGGACGGGAAAACCTACTCCGTCTATGTCGAGGCCACAGTTGATTCAGATAAGGGCGCCATCTCCTTTGGGTTCGCGGCTCACGATCACGACTGCACTGACATCCAGGATGATCTGGACAGTGACAGCGTTGTGGTAGCATCTGTAAGTGGCGCGGTTGGTTCGGTGACCGGTGCCGTCGGCTCTGTGACGGGCAATGTGGATGGTTCGGTGGCCTCCGTTGCGGGCAATGTGGACGGCAACGTGACCGGCAGCGTGGGGGATCTTACAGCGACGGCGGTCGCGAAGGTGTGGGACGATCTCACCTCCGGCCTCACGCAGGCGGGCAGCATTGGCAAGCTGATCGTAGACTATCTCGATGCGCAGGTCTCGCTGTGTGCGCTCGAGGCGACGGTTGCCGCCCTGAACGACCTCGCCGTGACGGACATCCTCTCGGACTCCACGGCATTCCCCGGGGCGTCGGTCACGGAAGTCCGCTTGGCCGAACTCGCTGCAGGCAATATCCCGACCGACCTCAGCACCATAGCGGCATATGTCGATACATTGGAGACGCGGTTGACCGCTGTGCGCGCGGGCTATCTCGACAACCTCAGCGCCGGTGCAGCGGCCCTCGAAGCCACGCTGACGGACATCAAGGGCGCGACGTTTGACACGGCCACCGACTCCCTCGAAGAGATCCGCGACCGCGGCGACGCGGCGTGGGTGACGGGCGGCGGCGGGACCGGCGTCAACGTCATGGGAGTCGTGAGCGTACCGACGCTCATTGACCTGGCCAACACCGCGACGGTGCGTCTGTCGGTGCATGTGCTCGATACGTCGGACGATCTGCCGACGGCCGGGGAGATCACGCCGGGGACCGTGAGCATCCACCGCAAGGCACGCGCGGGCACCTCCTGGAGTGCGGTGGTGACGGACGCGGCGTGTTCGGAGTCAGCGGGCCTCGTGTACTACGACGAGGTGTTCGACAGCGGGAGTGGATACGCCCTCGGTGACATGATACGTGTCACGTTCAAGGGCCAGGCTGTCGTTATCGGCGCCAATACGCACGAGGTGTTCCCTGCGGGCGGCTCGACCTGGTACTCGCGGGTCACGGCACTCAATGATACCGCCGGTGGGCATACGTACATGGTCCCGATTGCGGTCGAGGCCATGCCAGACGAGATAGATGTAGAGGTGGAGGTCGTCGAGCCATGAGCAGCAGGCGCATAGACATCACGCAGTTCACCGCGAACACAGCACTCAAGTTCACGCTGACGGATGAGGACGGCGCGCCCATTGATCTGACGGGGCTGACCGTGAAGTTCCTCATGAAGGACAAAACGGCGGCAGCCTCTGCCAGTCCGAAGATCGACTCGGCCTGTGCCCTCAGCGGCACGGGCATTGACCCGGTGCAGGGGCAGTGTAAATACACATTCGCGTCTGACGGTACGGACACGGACACGACTGGCGATTACTACGGGCAGGTCGAGGTCGTAGATAGCAATACCACATACTACACGGAGCGGGATGCAATCAATATCCGCATCGTGGAACGACTGCGGCCGTCGGCATAGCATAGAGTGGTGGTGGGTATGGGGCTTCTTCGGAATCTCGCAGATAAGGCGTTTGGGCGATTCGGCTATCATCAGAAGGCAGGGCTGCTGCCGGGGGCCGACGAGGGCGTATTGACGGTCAACCCTGACGGCTCCATTGGCCCACAGGTGGTGCCGGAGGATTACCTCAACGTCTACGGCGCGCACCCGTGGGTGTATGCCTGCGTCCGGCAGATCACGGCCGCTGCAGGACAGGTGGCATATCGCTGGTATCAGCTTGAGCGCGACCAGGGTGACGGCGTGCCCAAGCGCGTCGCTGTACCGGAGCATCCACTGCAGACGCTGCTTGACCGGCCCAACCCATACATGACGGGCATCGAGCTGCGCAAGGCGGCATTCCTGCACCTGGAGCTTGCCGGCGAGGCGTGGTGGGCCATGGAGCGCGATGAGGATGAGCGCGCGGCAGAGCTATGGCCTATGCGGCCGGACTGGGTGCGCATCGGGGTCAAGAGCGGCCTGCCCGTCGGCGTGCAGTACGGCAATCCCAACACGCCCGAGGATGCGATACACTATCCGTGGTCGGATATCGTACAACTCAGGTACTTCGATCCGACGGACATGCTGCGCGGGCTGAGTCCGATTCAAGCGGCGAGCCGGTCGCTGACCAATGACTTTCAGGCCATCGGGTGGAATACGGGCTTTCTGAAAAACAGCGCCCGCCCGGACGGTGCGCTCGTCAGCGAGGCGCCGCTCGACACGTCCACACAGACGGCCCTGGCGGCGCAGTGGCGCAAGGCACACCAAGGGGCGAGCCGTTCGCATCGGGTCGCCATTTTGCACGGCGGGCTCAAGTGGCAAACATTCGGCCTGACCCAGAAGGACATGGACTGGATTGCGCAGCGCAAACTGAATCGCGAGGAGGTCTGTGCGATTTTCGGCGTCCCGCCGGCGCTCGTGGGCCTGTTGGAGTACGCGAACTACTCGAACATGAGCGAGCAGCGCAGGCATTTTTGGGAAAACACGATGATGGACAGATTCGGCATTATCAGCGAGGGCATCAACCTGCACCTGCTCGCCAAGTGCGGTTTCGAGGCGACGGAGGGGCTGTTCGGCGCCTACGACGTGAGCACGGTCCCGGCGCTGCGCGAGGCGCAGCGCGAACTGATGGAGACGTACATCAAGGCCATCGCGGCAGGGCTCTACACGATCAACGACGTGCGGCGCCGGCTCAACGAGCCGGACCTGGCGTGGGGCGACGATTGGTACGGGAATATGGCAACGGTACCGATTGCCACGCAGGACGGAAGCACGCCGGTACCGACGGAGCAGGATGTAGCGAAGGCACACGGGTGGGCCGGGCAGTTGCTCGGCGAGCCCGGGTGGGTGACGAGTCGTGCGTAGCGAGTTGGCGGCGGTATGCGATGGGCATTCGCGATAGTTGGTGCGACCTGCGGCTGTGGCAGATGCACGTCTGTGGGATAGCGGAGGGAGAGGGGCCACTGCGGCGCGACCTGCGGCGGTTCTTCGAGCGGCAGCACGTCAAGGTGATAGCGGTGATGGACGAGGAGGGAGATGTGCCAGACGTGGTGGTAGAGCGTGTGTTCACGCGGGAGAGCAAGGACCGACTCGCGGCCACGGCTATGCCGCACATCGTGCGGGCCGTAGAGCGGAGGGGCGACGAGGCGGTGCGGTTGGTATTCGAGGTCGGTATGCCCGCAGGCCCCGAGGCCCCGGCGTTCAACCTCGCGGACCCCAACGTCGTGCGGCTCCTTGAGCGCAAGGAGATGCTGATACGGAACGTTGACGACGCGACGAAGCAGAATATCCGTCGCACGCTCGTGGAGGGTTACAACAAGGGCGAGACACACCGGCAGCTCACGGAGCGCGTCAACAAGTACATGAGTCATACGGAGCAGCATCGCTCCCGCACTATCGCGCGGCACGAAATCAACAGCGCGAACAACGGGGCGGCGCATGAGGGCTACCGGCAGATGGGCATCCCGCAGGAGCGGTGGATATGGTCGGGGAGCGCGGACACGCGCGAGGATGGGAGTGGGAGGTTGCCGCACCAGGAGGCGGACGGGCAGATTGTGAACCTGGACGATGTTTTCACGGTGTGGGACGAGGGACTTCAGTACCCCGGCGACCCCGCTGGGCGGGCTGCGAACGTCATCGGATGTTTGTGCACAGTCTCCCCCGTCGTCGTCTGACCCCCGGGTCGTGTCCGCTTTTGCTCAGTTTATGCGGTTTAGTAGGTGAGAGGCCAGTTGCGGCCTTGGAGGTTGCGTGTATGGAAGCCAAAGACTTGATACGACCCCGCTTCTCGGCAGTGAAGATGATGCCGGGTCACTTCAAGGCCGCCGAGGGCGAAGAGCGTACATTCTGGGGCAACCCCAGCACCGACCAGCGGGACCGCGATAGGGAGCGGATCCCCGCCTCGGCCTGGACGGATGGTGTGCTCCGTCGCTACATGCAGAATCCGCTCGTCACCCACATGCACGACGTGTCTGACCCGATAGGCCATACGGTGGAGTTGAAGCGCACGGACGGGGGTCTGCGGGCGAAGATGAAGTTGGGCCGCAAGTCGCGGGCGAAGGCGGTGTGGATGGACGTTGAGGATGAGATTCTGCGCACGCTATCTATAGGATTCGATCCCGTGCACAAGTCCATCGAGCCCGATGGCGACGACGGCTGGGTACTCAACGAGATCGAGGAACTCTATGAATTCGCCATCATCCCCCTCCCGAGCAACACTGGCGCTACCATAGATGCTCTCAAGGGCTTTGGCATTGAGCTGCCAGAGCCCACATGGCACAGCGTCAAGGCCGTGGTGCCCTTCGCGAGCATGACGAAAGCCCCGGAGGAGACGCCATGGCGTTGGGACCCGGCGGCGCAGAATGCCATCCTCGGGGAGGATGAGGACTGGGCGCGGTATCGCAAAGCACACGCCTGGTACGACGCAGGCAATGCCGAGGCCAAGGGCGCCTATAAGCTGCCGCACCATAAGCTCATCGGCGGAGAGATGCAGACCGTGTGGCGCGGCGTCGCGACGGCCATGGCGGCACTGCTCGGGGCGCGCGGCGGAGCGGACCTGCCCGAGAGCGACCGGCGCGGCGTATACGGGCACCTGGGCAAGCACTACGACGAGTTCGAGAAGGAGCCGCCCGAGTTCAAGGGAGTGGGCTTGGACGAGGTGGAGCCGGACGACTGGCCAGCGTTTGCGGACGTGACGTTCAAGAACGACGAACCGGAACTGTACGCCGAGGCGGAGGCCTATGGGGACCTCGCTGCGGCTGACAGGATAGCAACACGGACGGGCAACATCCTGCGGCACTGGGAGAAAGACGGGCGGAAACTCTCGCCCGAGCTGGTCGCGGCTCTGCGCGACACCCAGGCCGCCTATGGGGACCTGCCTGTGGTGGCGCCGGAATCTGACGTGGAGGCTCAGCTCCGCGAGATACTGGGCACCGATGATGCACTCCCGGCCGTGAGACGGCTGCGTGACGAGCACGCAGCCCTGGGAGTGAGGTAGTAATGGCTGTTGAAATTGACGAACTGCGAGAAGTGCTGGGCGACGAGGCCGACGGCAAGGACGATGAGGAGTTGCTCAAGATCGTGGCCCAGATGCAGAAGCAGGTGGAGAAGTCGCGCGCGAAGGGCGAGAGCGACGCCGCCCTGCGCACGCGGATCGACGGAATGCAGAAGGCGTATGAGGACCGGCTTGCAGCGCTAGAGGAGCAGACGGCAGACCGGGTCTCGGCGCCACGGACCATTGAGAGCCCGGAGCAGTTGGCGGACGTGACGGCGCGGAAGTTCAAGCTCGACGCTGACGGCGTAGTCGAGTTCTTCAAGGACACCCAGATCCAGCTCGGCGGGCCGCGTCCGCACCGGAAGGCATTCAGCGAGCTTCTGGCGACGCCGCCGGAGCGGGCCTCCGAGGAGGTCAAGGCCTTCCAGGAGTTCTGTGATGACGCATTCATCACGGCTGCCACGATGCAGGCCACCATTGGTCATGCAGTCCCGATCAGCGGTCTGAAGATGTGGCAGTCCTGGTCGCGCGGCACCTCCGAGCTCCGCAAGGCGATGGACATCGCAACGTCTGGCGAGGGCAGCGAGTGGGTGCCGACGTTCCTGAGCCCCCAGATCATCCGCAAGGTCCGGGTACAGCCGCGCTTCGGCGGGCTCTTCCCGCTGCGCGATCTGAGCGGGAAAGAGGACTGGCCCATTGAGGGGTCGGACCCGACGGCCTACATGATCGGCGAGGCGCAGGAGGACGAGTCCGTGAAAATCCATGCCTCCACGCCCGGCACCGCGAAGATCGCCCCGACGCTCAAGAAGGTCGGCGGGCGCGTGCTGATTTCGGCCGAGGCCGAGGAGGACATGACACCGGACGTGCTGGCAGACGTGAAGCTCCGAGCCGGGCGCGCCCTGGCAGATGCCCGCGATGACATCATAATCAACGGCGACACCACGAGCACGCACATGGACTCGGATGTGACCAGCGCTGACGACGTGCGGAAGGGCTGGAACGGCATCCGCGACGCAGCGGCTGCCGCGTCCACGACCAAGGACCTCTCGACGTTCACCGGTGACACATGCGCGGGCCTCCTTGGCAAACTGCTGCAGTACGCACAGGACCCGGCCGGCGAGTGCATCTGGACCGCCAACGTGGCGCTCCTGCCGAGTCTGCTGGTCCTGCGGGATTCGCAGAACAACCCGCTGTACCTCACGATGGACAAAGTGGGGCCACAGGCGGCGAATGTCACGGGCCAGGTGGCGCAGTTGTTCGGTGCTCCGCTCGTGTGGTGCGCGAAGGCGCGCATTAGCCTGAACGCGAGCGGTGTGTACGACGGCTCGACGACGGACTACACCAACCTGTACGTGGCGAACCGCAACGGCTTCACGTGGGGCCGCAAGGGCCCGGTGACCGTGCGCGGCATGTTCGACATCGAGCGCGACCGGCACGTACTCGTGTTCCGCGAGCGCATCGCCCTGGCGCAGACGCCGACGGCGAGCAGCAGCGAGCCGACCTGTGCCGTGGGCTACAAGATCACGACGCCGACGTAGTTTGTTGGCAACGTGAGTTGGTCAGAGGTGGGGCGCAGGGTGGCGGCGCTCTGCGCCCCGAGACGAACAACGACGCCGCAGAAGAGCAGGAGGAACAGACAATGGGCGTGGAAGATCGCGTGCTTTGCCATAGTTGGGGGCCGGAGGATCTGGCCCAGGACGCAGATGCACTGGCGTACTGTGTGATGACTGTCCCGGCGGGGCGCCGGATTGAGGTCGTGGCCGCATACCTGGCGGCCCAGGCCGACGTGTCTGCTGTCGACACGAACTACAACACCGTGACGCTGCACAACAACGCGGTGAGCGGCGCTGCCATCTGCGAGTTGGCCAACGGGCCGGCCGCAACAGGGACGGACGTGACACAACTCGCCGTGGCGATGGATGAGTCATCGACGTTTGACGCGCAGAAGGAAGTGGGATCGGACTCGGCAGCGACGGCCATCTATCTCGAGGCCACCAAGACGGGAACCGGCCTCGCGATTGCGGGCCTGAGCTGCCACATCGAGTACATCGTGCGGAAGTAGAGTTCTGGGGCGGCCGCGGCGGCTGCCCCAGAATCCTTAGAGTGTCAAGACATGATTCATGCCGGCTACAGAAATAAGTTGAAGCGCGGGGGGCATTGGAGCAAGGATGGCCGTCAAGGGGTACGCGACACTAGAACTCGTCGAGGCCGCAGGCGGCGTTACGCTGAGCGAGAGGCAGAGGACCGAGTTCCGCACGCTGCTAGCGGCAGCGGAGGGCGTGATTGATAGGCTCACGGAGCGGAGCTTCGTCGCCGACGGCACCAGCGCGGCGTATGTCACGAGGTACTTCGACGGCGATGGTTCAGCGTGTATCGTCATCGACGACCTGCTCACGCTCAATGAGCTGACGGTTGACGACATCGTGGTCGCGTCCGCGGACTACTACCTCCGGCCGCTCAACGAGACCCCGAAGACGCTCATCGAGTTGCGCTATACCTCGGCGTCCAACGACACCCGGAACGTTGACGTGGAGGGCATCTGGGGCTACAGCACGACGCCGCCAGAGGCTATCTCTCTGGCGACGGCATTGCTCATCGCCCAGATGTATAGCGTCCCGCCGTGGCTGCGCAGTCAGTCTGTGGA
>JASFTE010000119.1:0-10193 GCA_050114035.1 Armatimonadota bacterium
AAGAGCTCCAGGGATACGCCGACGCCGAGAACGCCGAAGCCCTCCCCGAAGCCATCGCCCAAGCCCAAGCCCAAGGCCAAGAGCCCGCCCCCCAAGAGCTCCAGGGATACGCCGACGCCGAGAACGCCGAAGTCCTCCCCGAAGCCATCGCCCAAGCCCAAGCCCAAGGCCAAGAGCCCGCCCCCCAAGAGCTCCAGGGATACGCCGACGCCGAGAACGCCGAAGTCCTCCCCGAAGCCATCGCCCAAGCCCAAGGCCAAGAGCCCGCCCCCCAAGAGCAACGAGGGAGGACGCTCGGGCTCCGGGTGGCTGCGCCGCCCATCGCCGCGGAAGCCAACCACGCCGCCGCCCAGCGCAAAGCCCTCCAAGCCGTCCGCGGAGCAGGAGAAGAAGGCGCCGCCTCGCGCGAGGCAGTCGCCATCTACCATAAAGAAGCGATCGGAGACACCGCCACCGCCGAAGAAGCCGCCCGCTGCCGCTCCGAAGACGCCATCGCAGCCGGAGACATCGCCACCCCCCAAGAAGCCGCCGGCTGCCACTCCGAAGGCGCCATCGCAGCCGAAGGCATCGCCGCCGCCGAAGAAGCCGCCCGCTCCTGCGCCGAGGGCTCCCCAGGAGTCCAAGACGCCGCCAACGCCGAAGGACCCGCCCGCGGCCCCGGGGCCTTCGCAGCCATCGGAGACATCGCCTGCACCGGAGAAGCCGTCGGTTGCCGTGCCGAAGACCTCGGAGACATCGCCGCCGAGCACATCCGCGACGACGGAGCAAGAGCCCAAACGACCGTCGTCGAGCCCCCCCGGCCGCCTTCGCAACATATGGCGACGGCGAGCGAACTCGCCCGAGGCGAGTCCGAGTCCGCCCCCGGGCGTGCCGCTGCCGACCACCAAGACGGGCAGGCCGGCAGAGGCGCCGGGCGAGCCGCCGGACGAGAATGCGGACACACAACCACCCGCGGAGCGACGGCCGGCGCGGCGATGGCCCACCACCTCGCCGACCACCGGTGCGCTCCTGCCGGTTCTTCGCCGGGACGGCTGGCCATGGCAGCGCGGCGACACGCCGCCGCGCGAAGGGACTCCAGAGGCCACTGAGAGCCAACCCGAACGGGACGACGGCCGTGGAGGCGACACCGCTGAGGGCCCGCCGGAGCCGCCCGCCATCTGGAGCCGCATTGATCACGAGGGCGAGCGTGTGGTGGTGCAGTGGGAACAGGACGGCGCCGGGGCGGCCGGGACCGAGGACACTGAATCGGCCGAGGCGGTGACCGGGGGATCCGGCACGGCGTCCGTGACCGCCGCCGTCTCCGACGCAGGCTGGCGGCGTCGCTCGGGCAGCGCCCTCGGCTTCAGCCAGAGCACGGCGATGGCCTTTCCGGCGCGGCCCAGTGCCCGGGGCGAAGACGGCTCGAGCGACAAGTGGGTCGAGAGGGACCGTGAGGACGTTGGGGATGGCTTCGACCGACGCAAGTGGGTACGCAGGGAATGGCCCGGCGATTCCGACGATGATCCGCCCGACGGGGATGGCGGAGACGATTCACAAGACGACGGCGAGAGCCCCGGGGAGAAGCCGTGGAGCAAGCGCTCGGACCGCGAGCACCGCTGGCACCATCGCTACGACCCCTACTGCTACTACGACGACTACTACATGTGGTATCCGCCCGCGTATGGCTACTCCGACTGGTGGCACGCGGGCCCAGTCGTGTACTACGACCAGCACTACTACCGCCCGGACTACTACGATACCTACTACTACACCCAGCACTACGAGGGAGTTTCGCCGGGATACGGGCAGACCTACAAATACGACTCCGAGTACCCGTACTGCCCACCAGACACGCCGCTGGAGCTCGGGCGCGCGTTGCGTGACATCGCGCTGTCGTGGCTCGTGGAGGATACAAGCCTCGCGACGAGCCATCTGTCTGAGATGATGCCGATTCAGGCACGGGACGAACGCACAGGGTACGAGCGCCTTTTCAGCGCCGAGGAGCTCACGGACCTGCTCGTCGTAGCATTCGAGAACATCGAGACGAAGGAATTCCGGTTCACGGACGTCGAGCCTCAAGGCGACGGCCAGGCGTGGGCCGAGGCGGAGCACGTGTACCTTGATGATCGCGGCCGGAGGCAGAAGACCCACGTACACTACCATCTGTTCCAGGCCTATCAAGAGTGGTATGTAGATGCACTAGTGGTCAAGTAGGCGCCCGTGCCCGTGGAGCAGCAACAGCGTCTGCTCGGCCTGCGAGCCGATGGGGCAGAGGCCGACTTGAGGCGTGCCGCGGCCCTCGGGCTGCTGCAGGAGGACATAGAAGTTCATGGATGATGTAGGACGCCTTCGCGGAGAGCTAGAGCGACTACACTTGGTGCTGGAGGACCTCCAGCGCGAGCGACGCCGACTCGAGAGTGAGTTGGACGCTGCGCGCTCAGTTCAGGAGGTCCCGCGGGCGATCATCAGCCGTCCGGATCTGCAGCAGACGCTGTCCCGACTCATCAAGAAGGTCGCCATGATCGTGCAGGCCGAGAAGTGCGTGATCATGCTGTTCGATCCTGAGCACGGCGAGCTGCGCGTGCTCCCGCCCGCACTGGGGCTGAGCGCAGATCAAGCGGACAACTTCCGCGTGAAGGCCACCGAAGGCATCACGGGCGAGGTGTTCCGCACGGGTCAGCCGCTGGTATACAACGACGCCGTGCGCGATCCACGCACTATCAAGGATTACATCGCCTACCTGGACGTCAAGAACGGCATCACTGTTGCCCTCGTCACCAAGCGGCGCGACGAGGACGAGCGTGTCGTCGAGGAGCGCTGCATCGGCGTGATGCACGTCTTCAACAAGCGGCTGGGGGGCGAGTTCAACGAGGATGACCGGCGACTGCTACAGATGCTGTCCGAGCAAGCGGCAGCCGTCATCGCCAACGCGCAGCTGTACATCAAGATGGCCGAAGAGAAGCAGCAGCTCGAGGACACGCTGCAGAGCATCCAATCGGGCGTGCTGGTGGTCCACAGCAACGGGAAGGTCGCGCTCATAAACGCGGCCGCGCGCCAGATCTTCGACGTGCAGAGCGAGGATGGCACCAACCAAACCGTCCAGGATCTGATAGACCACGAGGACGCCGTGAAGCTCGTGATGCAGTCTCTGGACGAGGACCGGGAGCTCGCGCGGGAACTCGCCGTGAGCGCTGTCGGAGACCGGGTCTACCAGGCGCAGACCAGCCTGATGAAAGGCGACAACGGCGAGACGCAGAACGTCGTGGCCATCTTCAACGACATCACGGAGATCCGGAACATCGAGCGCATGAAGACGGCCTTCGTCTCCACCGTGTCGCACGAGCTTCGCACGCCGCTGGCGTCGATCAAGGGCTTCATCTCGACGTTGCTGGCCGACGAAGACGAAACGTACGATACTGACACGCGTCGCGAGTTCTACACCATTGTTGATCAGGAGTGCGACCGGCTCAACAGGCTGGTCCAGGACCTGTTGAACATCGCGCGCATCGAGGAGGGACGCGGGCTCGAGCTGCACTGGGGTACGGTGGACCTGCCGGACCTGTGCGAGAAGGTGCTCGCGGGCCGCAAGGCATACGAGACCAAGCACCGATTCGTCACCGAGTTCCCCGGCGAGTTCCCCAAGATCGTGGCGGATGTGGACCGCGTGCACCAGATCGTGGAGAACCTGGTGAGCAACGCCGTGAAGTACTCGCCCGACGGTGGGACTGTGACGGTGCAGGGAGCGCTGGAGGACGAGCCGACCGTGCGCATCGACGTGACGGACGAGGGTGTCGGGATCCCGGAGGACAAACGCGCCGAGATCTTCGAGCGCTTCAACCGCGGCGATGAGGAGGGCCAGGGCCAAGTAGTTGCTGGCACCGGCATCGGGCTATATCTGGTGAAACATCTGGCACAGGGCCATGGCGGGGACGTCTGGCTGGCCGGGAGCACCATTGGGAAGGGGTCTACCTTCAGCGTTCGCCTGCCGATCGTCCCACCCGACGACTTGATGGAAAGACAGCCGCTGACCTCGGGCTCAGCAACTCGCCCCTGAGTCGCGTGTCCAGCATGGGGAGGCCCCCTCCGCACGGGGGGTCTTTGCGTGACAGGACACGGCTCGCCCGGTCTACCTGGCGGCGAGCGAAGAGGACGGAGGAACGCCAGTGGCGGATCACGGCGACGAGCCAAGGCGGGACCGGCGCGCCCGGTCCTTGCGCGTGCATATCGGGGCGGATCACGCCGGCTTCCAGTTGAAGCAGGAGTTGCTCCCCTTCGTCCGGGAGCTTGGGTACGCCTGCACCGACCTGGGCACTGCGGACGAGTCCTCGTGTGACTACCCGGACATCGCCGCCGCGGGGGCCCGGGCGGTGGCGTCCGGGGAGGCGGATCGGGCCGTCCTCGTTTGCGGCACCGGGGTGGGCATGTGCATCGCTGCCGGCAAGGTACCGGGCGCCTACGTCGCCAACTGCACGGACACGTATACCGCCCGCATGATGCGGCTCCACAACAACGCCAATGTCCTCGCCCTCGGAGGTCGGGTCGTGGGACCTGAGCTGGCAAAGGACATCGTCGAGATGTGGCTCGGCACCGAATACAGCGGCGACCCGCGGCACCAGCGGCGGATCGGCAAAGTAAAGCAAATCGAAGGTGGCTGCACCGATCGCAGCGAGTGACGACAGCAAGACCCAGGCTGCGCCCGCCAGCTCGCCCGAGAGGCGCCCCTCCTGGGACGCCTACTTCATGCAGATCGCCCGTGTGGTGGCCTCCCGATCGACCTGTCTGCGCCGCTCCGTGGGGGCGATCCTCGTCAGCGATCGCCACATCCTCGCCACCGGCTACAACGGACCGCCGAGGCGCGCGCCGCACTGCGGTGAACTTGGCGGCTGCTACCGGGAGCGCCTCGGCATACCCAGCGGCGAGCGCATGGAGCTGAGCCGGTGCCTCCATGCCGAGCAGAATGCAATCATCCAGGCGGCTATCCACGGCGTGAAGCTCGAGGCCCCCATCACGTGCTATACGACCACGCAGCCGTGCATCACGTGCGCCAAGATGCTCATCAACGCGGGCGTGCGGCGGATCGTGTTCGCCGGGCACTACCCGGACGACCTCGCCCTGCAGATGCTGAATGAGGCCGGCATCGAGTTGCAGGGCGGCACTCCTGCGGACTGTCACGACGGCGGCGGTAGCGGATGATGCGCTCGGTTCTGCAAGTGGAGGTGAGCTTCGTACTTGCGGCGTGCGCCGCGTTGCTCCTGACGCCGCTGGCGATGCGCTTCGCACACCGCGTCGGCGCCCTCGACCAGCCCGGCGGGCGCCGCGGCCATGAGCAGGCGACGCCCCGGTGCGGTGGTCTGGCCATCTTCGCGGCCTTCTGGATCGCCGTCGTCGTGGGCGCCGTCGTGGGCCGCTGGACGCCGGACCTCCAGGCGTGGGGCGTGCTCGTTGGCGGCGCGGCTATCATGCTGATGGGGCTCGCCGACGACCTGTGGGGCCTTCCCGTTCTGGCGCGCATCGTGGCGCAGGTGGCCGTCGCTGCCGTGGTGGCGACTGTCTTCGGTATTCGCATCGAGATACTGAGCAACTACTTCGGGGCGAGCGGGAAGTACATCTACCTGGATCATCTGTCCCTGCCGGCCACGGTCTTGTGGCTCGTGCTCATCACAAATGGGCTCAACTGGATAGACGGCCTGGACGGGCTCGCGGCCGGTATCACTGCTCTCGCCGCAGTGACGCTTGCGCTCATGGGACTGGGGACGCACGGATATGCGGCGACGGCCACCGCCGGTGTGGCGCTGTTCACCGTGGCCGTCTTCGGCTCGGCACTCGCCGGAACTGCGGTGGGATTCCTGCGTCACAATCTGCCGCCCGCGCGCGTGTTCATGGGCGACTCGGGCTCCATGTTCCTTGGCTTCGTGCTCGGGTGCATCGCCGTCATCGGCGCCTTCAAGAAGGCCACCTTGGGGATCCTCGTGCCCGTACTGGCGCTTGGCGTGCCCATCTGGGACTTCGTCTCGACGATCTGGCTTCGCTGGCGCAATGGACAGCCAATTCACGTCGCCGATAGCACCAACTTCCACTACCGCCTCCTGTCCCGGGGGCTGTCGAAGCGGGGCGTGCTGTATCTGCTCTACGCTGCCACCGGCGCGTTGTGCGTCATCGCGCTGGTCCTGCACCACGGTGTCGTGTAGTGTGGCGAGAGCATCGCAGGGCCTCCCAGGTCCCACACTCGCCTCGTGGCGCACTCAGCGGGGCGCGAAGCAGCGGCGCGCCCCCGGGTGGGCCCTGAGGTGGCGCCACGCCATGGGAACGGGCATTGGCAATGCACCCATTGAAGGCCGCAATCCTCGGCCTTGTGCAGGGCGCAACAGAGTTCCTGCCCGTCTCCAGCAGTGGGCATCTCGTGGTGGCGGGACATCTACTCGAGCCGGACGCGGGCGCCGACGAGGGCTCATGGGCAGCGCTGGTGGTACTGCTTCACCTGGGCACGCTGGCTGCGGTGGTCGTATACTACCGCCAGGATCTATGGGCGATGGCCCGGGCCGTCACGCACCTGCGTTCCTCGCCGACGCACGGGCGCGAGGCAGCCTCTGCCCGTCGTCTGCTGTGGCTCATCCTGCTCGGGACTGTCCCGGCGGCGGTGGCCGGGCTGGCCTTCAAGGGCCCCATCGAGCGACTCCTGGCTCCCGAGCATGTAGGCCATGTGGGGACGTTCCTGTGGGTCAGCGGGGGCCTTGTGTATCTGGCTGCACGAGCGCAGGGGCGGGAGGCGAGGCCGGAGAACATCGCCTTCCGGGACGCCGTGCTCATCGGTGTGGCGCAGGCGTGCGCGCTCATGCCCGGCATTTCGCGGTCCGGCGCGACGATCGCGGTCGGTCGGGCCTGCGGACTGAGCGAGGACGCGGCCCCGAGGCTCGCGTTCCTGCTGTCGGTGCCGGCAATACTCGGGGGCACGATAGTTGAGCTGGACGCGCTCGCGGGGCTGCAGGCGAGCGATCTGGCGGGATACGTCGTCGGATTCGCTGTTGCTGCCGTCTCGGGCCTGGCGGCCATCCATACTGTGATTCGGACACTGCGGCAACGCAGATTCTACGTGTTCGCCGTGTATTGCTGGCTCCTCGGCAGCGTCCTGCTGCTGGCCGAGCTGCTGTAAGTCGTGCTGCTCGCCACGCACGGCCCACCGGCAATGCGGGGCAAGAGCAGGTCTTGGGAGGGATTCACCGTGGAAATGCAGTTCACCCTCGTGGAATGGGCGTTCCTCTGGGGGGTGCTCGCATCGGCCGCCATCGGCTTCTTCTACGCCATGTTCCTCCGGCGGCAAGTGCTCGCGAGGCCCCAGGGCACCGAGAAAATGATCGAGGTGGCGACGCTCATCCAGCAGGGAGCAAACGCCTACCTCGTCCGGCAGTTCCGCACCATCGCTCTCCTGGTCGTCATACTCGGTGTCGGGCTTGTCATCAGCGGAGTGGCCAAGGGCCCCGCCATCGCCGCCGGTCGCGGCATCGCCTTCCTGGCCGGCTGCTTCGGCTCCGCCGTCACCGGCTACATGGGGATGTGGCTGGCGGTGCGAGGCAATGTCCGGTGCGCGCAGGCGGCCCGCACCAGTCTCGCGGAGCCCCTCACGATCGCCTTCCGCAGCGGCTCCGTTGCCGGGATGTTCACCGTGGTCATGGGCCTGCTCGGCGCCACCGTCATCTTCATGCTCTTCAAGGACCAGGCCGAGGAAGTGCTGCTCGGCTTCGGCTTTGGCGGGTGTCTGTTGGCGCTCTTCATGCGTGTCGGCGGGGGCATCTTCACCAAGGCCGCCGACGTGGGCGCCGACCTCGTGGGCAAGGTCGAGGCCGGCATCCCGGAGGACGATCCGCGCAACGCCGCCGTCATCGCCGACAATGTCGGCGACAACGTCGGTGACTGCGCCGGGATGGCCGCCGACATCTTCGAATCGTACGAGGTGACGCTGGTTGCGGCCATGATATTGGCTCTACTTCATCCCGACATCGACGTGGCACAGAAGTGGATCATCTTCTGTCTCATCGTTCGCGGGATCGGCGTGCTGACGTCCATCGTCGGGACGTACCTGGTCAAAGTGCGCAACGAGCAGGAGCGGGCCATGAACGCCATCGGCCGGGGCTTCATCTGGTCTGCCGTCCTCTCTGCTATCGCCTTCTTCGGCTTCGCAAAGTGGTACGTCGGTGACATGCGCCTGTTCTGGGCAACGACGGCTGGACTCGCGCTCGCCGTCGTGATCTATCTGCTGACGGAGTACTACACCGCCACGCACAAGTCTCCCACGCAGGAGGTGGCGGAGAGCACGCAGACGGGGACGGCCACGAACATCCTGTCCGGCTTCGCCGGCGGCCTCGAGAGCAGCGTGGCCGCCGTCCTCGTCATCTGCGCCGCCGTTGGCGTCTCCATGTGGATCTTCAGGGGCGAGGGCGTCGACGTCATCCTCTTCGGCGTCTCCCTGTGCGGCCTGGGAATGCTCACCACCACCGGTGTCATCGTCTCCATGGATTCGTATGGCCCTATCGCCGACAACGCCAACGGCATCGGCGAGATGGCCAACCTCGAAGACGAGGCACGCCGCCGCATGGACGAGCTCGACGCCGTGGGCAACACGACCAAGGCGGCCACCAAAGGCTTCGCCATCGCCTCGGCGGTCATCGCCGCCATCTCGCTCTTTGGCTCCTACATGGGCAAGGTGATGGAGGGCTTGGGGGAGGTCCCCGGCATGTTGCAGGCCGCGGCGGACCAGTTTGGCATGGACGTTGCGCGCCTTGCTGAGGTCCGTCTGCCCATCACCGTCGCAGAGCCCAGCGTCTTCATCGGCCTCCTCATCGGCGGGGCAATGCCGTTCCTCTTCAGCTCCCTGACCATTCGCGCCGTCGGCCGCGCCGCCTTCAGCATCATCAACGAGGTGCGGCGGCAGTTCCGCGAGATCCCGGGGCTGTGGGAAGGCCAGGCACAGCCCGACTCGGCGCGCTGCGTGGATATGTGCACATCGGCTGCCATTCGCGAGCTGATTGGGCCCGGGCTCTTGGCCATTCTCATGCCCATCGTCATCGGCTGCTTGCTGGGCTGGGGCGCGCTTGGCGGCTACCTCGCCGGCATCATCGTCACCGGGCAGCTCATGGCCGTCATGCTGGCCAACTCCGGCGCCATGTGGGACAACGCCAAGAAGATCATTGAGGATGGCGCCTATGGCGGCAAAGGCTCCGAGACGCACAAGGCGGCCGTGGTAAGCGACACCGTGGGCGATCCCTTCAAGGACACGGCCGGGCCCGCTCTCAATCCGCTCATCAAGGTGATGAACCTCGTCGCCGTGCTCGCCGTCCCCCTCGTCGTCGCGTGGCACAACACGCCGGTCGGATACGTGGTCGGAGGCATCTGCGCCGTCATTGTCATCGGTGCCGTGCTCTTCTCGAGACGCGGATCGCGCGAACTGGAGACATCGCAACCCCAGGAGACACTCGCGGCCGACGATGCATCCGGCGACGAGTAGGCGACGACGTCGCGCGTGAGACTGACTGGCCCGCCCTTCAGGGGCGGGCCACAC
Organism: Armatimonadota bacterium; assembly: GCA_050114035.1. Lineage (GTDB taxonomy): Bacteria > Armatimonadota > Zipacnadia > JAUWAU01 > JAUWAU01 > JAUWAU01. Next base: position 9,533 of record JASFTE010000119.1, read on the forward strand.
CGCGTCGGCGCCACGAGCGACGTGCGCCCTCAGGATCGCTCCGACCGCCGCCCCCGTGCTGGCTTGCCCACAGCGCCAACGTACAGCGTCGTCTCGCGCTCGCCGTCCACGCCGACGATGGCGTTCACCTCGTCATCGTACAGGGCGGCGATCATGCACGAGCCCAGGCCCATGGCCTCGGCGGCGAGCGAGAGATGGGCGCCGATGTGCCCCGCGTCCAGGTACACGTACCGGATGCAGCGCTCCCCGTACTTCCACCGGCTGCGGTCCACCACGGCCGTCCAGACGAACACCACTGCCGCACCTGCCGCCATGCGCTGATCCAGGCAGGCGGCGGCAATCTCGGTCGAGAGCTCGCCCCTCTGCAGCAGCTCGAGCTCGTGATCGCGCACGAGGTAGTGGTACACACCCGGGTCCAGCCCATTCACTCGGTTCGCCACCAGGTACGTCTCGCACGGGTAGAGCGCCCCGGCCGATGGTGCAGTGCGCACTTCGTGGTCGCTCGTGCGGCCCGTCACTCCCTGCGTCGCCCATACGAGCTGCGACACCTCACGCACAGAGAGCGGAACGTCCCTGTAGCGCCGCCTGGACCGCCGGCCATTCAGGATCCGCCACAGACCCCTCCCCCCCGATGTCTCCGCCCGCGGCAGCGACACCACGG
>JASFTE010000120.1:0-10173 GCA_050114035.1 Armatimonadota bacterium
GGCTCGGGAGAGCCTCTCGCGATCGACACGCAGCGCCATGTCGCCCTCGACCCGCGTGCGCAGCTCCAGGCCGGACAGCCCGAAGTCGTGCCGCAGGGCCTCCTCGACGGCGTCAATGAACTCCCGCACGGCGATCATCTCCAGCGTCGGCCCCGCGGCCTCGCTGCGGGCGTAGTCGAGCACGTCCTGCGTCATGCCCGCCATGCGGTCGATGGCGCCATTGACGATCCTGGCGAGCTCCTGCTTGTCATCGTCCGGCGCGTCTTTGCGCAGCAGGACGGGCATTGAGGTCCGGACGATGGCCATGGGCGTGCGCAGATCGTGGATGACGCCGCTCGCCATGCGGCCGATGAGCGTGAGGCGCTCCTGCCGGCGGTGCTCGTCGAGCTGCTCGGCCATGGAGTTGAACGCGCCGGCCAGCTCCCCCAGCTCGTTGCGCTGCGGCACGTGCACCCGGTGATCGTAATCGCCATCGGCGATGCGCCGGGTGCCCTCGGCCAGCTCGCCAATAGGGCGCACGATCATGCGGCACAGGACAGCGCCGAAGGCCACCGCACACACGAAGGCCAGGCCGGCCACCGACAGCCCAAGGACGACCAGGCCGCGGAGCATACCCCGGTACTCCGCGAGGGGAACCATGGCGCCGACGGACCAGCCGAGATGCTCGATGGGGGCCCACGCGAGTACGCGACCGCCGGGCACGGGTCTGCGTCCGCTCCGCGGGCGGCCGGTCTGCCGAGTCGCGCCGCCGCGTCGCCGCGGTGCGGTCCGCGAGGGCTCGGTTGCGCGCGGTGCCCCAGAACGCGCCACAGCGGGCACGATGGCGGCGTTGCGGCCCTCGAGGTCCTCCTGTGAGAGGTTGGACATCACCTCCGCCGCCGGCTGCAGGAGCCACTCGGCACGACGATGGGACACGAGCCGGTTTGCCTCGTCCACGATGAAGATCGTCCCCCGCTTCTCCAGGCGGCGGCGGCGAACGAACTCCGACAGCGCCCGCAGATCCAACTCCAGCGCAACGACGCCCCCGTCCCTGCTTCCCACAACGGGGGCGGCACAGGCGATGACCGGTCGGCCCGAATCAGTCGTCCGGTATGCCCTTGTCCACCCGAATCCATCGCGCTCCGTGGCCAACGTGTACCACGGCGTCTCGCGGGCGTCCCCGGCCGACACGCGGAGGAGGCCGCCCGGGCGGCACATCACCGCGTCGTTGCCCTGGACATAGCAGGCGTGGACGGCGAAGGGAAATGGCCGGATGATGCTGTCGAGCACCTGCTCGATTCTCTCCGCCCTGCCAAGCCGAAACGCCGGAGAGTTGGCGAGGCGTGTCACGATCAGCTCGCCGCGCTCAAGGTACTCGCCCACGTCGTCGGCCACCTCGCCGGAGGTATCCTGCACATCCATCTTGATGTTGTCCATCAGAGCGTCCCCGGCCCGCCGCGTGAGCAGCCAGTCCATGAGCAGCATCGGCGCGAGGACGAAGACGACGATCATGACCATGATCAGGTGGCGTATCTTCAGACGCACGTGCATTCCCCTCCCGCGTTCGGCAGGGCGTGGATGCAGCCAGGGCTCACCTACATTGAGGTGACGATCTTCCCACGGCGATGATTCCCATCGGCCCGGTGTGCAACGCTCATCTACCACGCATTTCGCCGCAAGGCTGCGGCTGACCTCACCACTGCGCCAGGGGCGTGCGAGGCCTGCGTCCGAGTGACTGATCGGGACGTTCGGGACACGGCGGAGGGAACAGGCCACTCCAGGGGGGCGAGGGGGGGAGAAGGGCGCTGTCAGGGCAGGCGCGGCCCAACTGTGTCGGGCCGCCTGTGCTGTGCGAGGGCGTGTGTCGCCGGTTACTCGCGTCTCCGACGCAGCAGGTGCCGTCCGAGGAAGAACAGCGCCAACGCGCCGCCCCAGAAGGGGAGGTAGGCCAGCACCCACACGGCCACGGTGGCGACGGCACGGCCGGTGCGGCCCGAGGAGCGCCAGGCACGCTCGGCGGCGGCCAGAAGGGTCTTGCGGGCGACCTGCTCCGGCTCAAGGAAGCGGACCGTGCCGGTAGCCAGCACCGTTCGGCCCAGGATGCCGCGGATCTCGCCGCGCTTCTTCTCCGCCTCGGCGTGTGAGGCGTCGATCTTCTCCGCGATGCCCAGCTTCTCCGTTGACCTGTACGCGCGGCGATCGATCCTCCGCAGCCGCTCCTGCTTCTGGGCCTCGGATTCCACGGCGCCCTCGGCTGCGATGTACGTCTCCGTCAGGTCTTCTCCCCTGACGTGCCGATCCACTATCGTGCCCAGCTTCGCGAGAGCGTTCATGGTATCGAGCAGCGCCTCGGAGGGCACCCGGAAGATGATCTGGGCCTGGGTGCGCTCGTCCTCGGTCATGAGGTCGGAGGCGAGCAGGAAGCCGTCGCGGTCCTTGATCTCCTGCTCGGCCTGCACCATTGCGCCGTGGACGTTCTCCACCTCGACTTCCTCTGCCGCCTCGTAGGCGATGCGGAGCTTCTCCGCGAGGCCGTAGTTGCGCGTAGGGGCGCCGAGGGAATGCTCGCGCTCGTCGAGCTCGGGCGGCTCCTTGTCGAGCGACTCGGGGCGCTTGTCCGCCACGACCGAGGCCGAATCAGCCTGCGCCAATCTCGCCGGCAATGGGCTGGCGACTATCCCGCGATTGCGGGTGTATGGGGACAGGTCGTACGCATCCGAGGACTCCGGCCACGAGTCCGGAAGCCATTTCGCGTGCCCGTCTGCGTACTCGTAGCGTGCGCCCGCGGCTGGCGGCTCGCGCATGGCCAAAGAGGGGCGCGTGTCGTCGTGGTCGTCCGAGTACATCATCATGCCCATGCCAAGCTGCTTGAGGTTGCTGAGGGATTGCGTCTGCCTGGCCTTCTCACGCGCCTTCATGAAGACTGGAGCGATGATGACGGCGCAAATGCACAGTATCGCCACACCGGCCCCCAGCTCCACCAGCGTCAGCCGGTACCATGGCCGACGAGACCTGGGCGTCCCGTGCGCCGGCTCCTCGGCCACCTGCTTCATGACGGCGCGTGCGAAGCGCCCCCGGCGCTGCTGGCCCGAGAGCGTGGCAACCATCTCCGAGCGGTCGGCGCGGACCTGCTCCAGCCACTCGCTGCACGCAGCGCACGAGTCCAGATGTGCGGCGACCTCCCTCTCGGCCGCATCTGCCAGCTCTCCGTCGGCGTAGGCCGATACCCTCTCGATCCACTGCTCGCACGGCTCGCGCTCTAACATGCCGCCTTCCTCCTCTCAGTCCGCGCCTCCCGCCCGGCAAGCGCTTCGCGCAGGGCCTGCTTGGCCCGGCAGCACTGCACGCGTACATTGTTCACTGTGGTCCCGAGCATGTCGGCCATCTCTCTGTACGTCATGTCCTGGATGTAGCGCGCCGACAGGAGCTCGCGCCACTTGATGGGCAGCGCGTTGAGCGCCTCGATCAGGTCGCCCCCAATGCACTCCTCCGGCCCGGAGAGCACCTCGCGCTCCGCATCCACATCCTGCTCCCACGAGGCGACGGGCTTGCCCTGTGTCCGCAGGTGGCTGAGGCACTTGTGGCGGAGGATGCCGTACAGCCACTGGCGGAAGCGGGTCCGGTTGCGGAGCGCCTGTAGCTCCACATAGGCGCTCACGAAGGCCTCCTGCGCGAGGTCGTGGGCGGCATCGAGGTCGCCGACGAGGTGGTGCGCTGAGGCGATCATCTGGTCCTGATAGCGCTCCACGAGCTCCCGGAAGGCCTTCCGGTCGCCGTCGAGAACATCCGCCACAATTGTGCCATCAGGACGCGACACGAGCCTGCTCCTGTGACGCCGTCTATATAGTAGTCGCAATTCAAGGCCGATACATTACACGGATTGCATCGTATCATGGGCTTCGCGGAGCACTAAGACGAACCTGCTCTCTCGGGGAGGGACGCCATGAAGTCGGCAACAGAGCACCTGTGGTTCAGCACCGACCAGCCGCGCGCGTACATCAACATCACGCCCTACGTCACCGAGGTGGTGGAGAACAGCGACGTGCAGGAGGGCTTCGTGCTGGTCTCAGCGATGCACATCACGGCCGGGGTGTACGTGAACGACGCTGAGGAGGGCATCATTGAGAACCGGTTTCATGACTCGTCACAGGCCAGAGCGCGTGGGTGCGTCACCGAAGGCGTCATGAAACCGGTTCTCTGGACATCGAGGAGATGCTCGAGCGGCTGGCCCCCAAGGGCCCGGACCATCACCACCACCGCACGGGGGAAGAGAACGCCGACGCGCACCTCAAGAGCCTGCTCATCCATCACGAGGTGATCGTGCCCATCACGGAGGGCGCCCTCGACCTCGGCCCGTGGCAGCAGATCTACTACGCCGAGTTCGACGGCCAACGGCGGAAGCGCGTTGTCGTGAAGGTGATGGGGGAGTAGCTCGAGCCCGCCGAACAGCGGCTCAGAAGCTGCCGTGCAGCTTCATCGCCTGCCCCGCGGCGGCTGCCCGGTAGGCGCCGTCCACGATCTCCATGGTCTTCAGGTTATCGCGGCCGCTGTGAGGCGGCTCTGTGCCGCCGTCGATGCCCTGGATCAGCAGCCGCATGCACTCGCCGAAAGTGGGTGTGAAGTCCGGGTCGACGTCGAGCACCTGCTCCGGCTCACCGTCGGCCATCTGCACCCACACCTCGCCGCTCTCTTTGGCCAGCAGACTGCCCTCGGTGCCGTCCACGCGGAACTGGTTTGCCCTCATACCCCGCGCGCACCAACTGGCCGTCACGCGGCCGATGAACTCGCCGCCGAACTGGATCGTCGTCGCTGAGAAGGTCTCCCCGCGCGCCGCGTGCGCCGGCGAGTGCGAGGTAGCGCAATACACCGACTCGGCGTTGCGCCCGGCGAGCCAGCGCACCCGGTCGATGCAGTGGATGCTGTAGACGCTGATCTCGAGCTGCTCCACCCAGCTGCGCCATGCGGTGTCGTGGTCGCGCCACGTGAAGAACTCCTCCCCCACGAAGAGCAGGTCGCCGAGATCGCCGGAGTCAGCGATCTCCTTGGCCTTCGCGGTGATCTCCTTCCAGCGGAAGTTCTGGTTCACCGCCAGCTTGACCCCGGCCGCCTCGGCGGCTTCCACCATGCGGATGGCTTCCGGCAGGCGCCACGAGAACGGCTTCTCCACCAACGCGTGCCGGCCGCTTCGGACGGCGGGGATCACCACCGATTCCCGTACGTCCGGCGGCGTGCAGACGCTCACGATGTCGATGCCATCATCGGCCAGCAGCTCGTCGAGCGATGCGTACAGGCGCTGTATGCCGTGCTTCTCCCGCGCCGCCGCGAGCGCTTCCTGACTCGGATCACACGCCGCCAGTACGTCCGCCATGTCTCCGAGCCCCTGGTAGCCGGGAATGTGCCGTCCCATGGCGATCCCGCCGCAGCCTATCACGCCGATGCCGTGCTGAGCCATGTGGTGTCTCCTCTCTCTGGGCAGCGGAGCGTGCCGCCGAGCCGACAGGCCGGCAACAACGGGCGGGCCGTTGATGGCCCGCCCGCGGTCGCGTCTCTCACGGGTCGGCAGCGTGCGCAGCGCCACCGGCCTCATCCCATATTGTCCACGATCGCCTGCGCGAACTCGGACGTCTTGACCGTCGTTGCGCCCTCCATCTGCCGCTCCAGGTCGTACGTCACTCGCTTCTGCTCGATCGTCCGCGCGACGGCCTCCACGACCAGATCGGCCGCCTCCTGCCAGCCGAGGTACTCAAGCATGAGCACGCCCGACAGCATCAGCGATCCGGGATTGACCTTGTCCTGGCCCGTGTACTTCGGCGCCGTGCCGTGCGTCGCCTCGAACAGACCGATGTGGTCGCCCATGTTCGAGCCCGGCGCCATGCCCAGCCCGCCCACCTGCGCCGCGCAGGCGTCAGAGAGGTAGTCGCCGTTCAGGTTCGGCGTCGCCAGAATGTCATACTCGTCCGGCCGCAGGAGCACCTGCTGGAATATGCTATCGGCGATCCGGTCCTTGATCAGCAGCTTGCCCTCCGGCATCTCACCGTCGTGCTGGTCCCACAGCTCGGCCTCGGTCACCACGTCGTCGCGGAAGTCCTCCCTGGCCAGGTCGTAGCCCCAGTCGCGGAAGGCGCCCTCCGTGAACTTCATGATGTTGCCCTTGTGCACCAGCGTCACGCTCGTCCGTCTACGGGCGAGCGCGTACTGGATCGCCTTGCGGACGAGACGCTTCGTGCCCGTGACGCTGATCGGCTTCACGCCGATCCCGCTATCCCGGCGAAGCTCGCGACCCGTGCAATCCTGGACCACATCCAGAATCCGCCCGGCCTCCGGGCTGCCCTCCTCGAATTCGATGCCCGAGTACACGTCCTCCGTGTTCTCACGGAAGATGATGACGTCGAGCTTCTCGGGGGCCTTCACCGGGCTCGGCACCCCCTTGATCCATCGCACCGGCCGCACGCACGCGTACAGATCCATGATCTGCCGCAGGCCCACGTTGAGCGACCGGAAGCGGGGCGTGACGAACTCGGACCCGCACTTGGCGCACTTGCTCGGCCGCCCGCCGTTGGGCCCATCCTGCTCCAGGGCGCACGTCAGGCACACGTAGTCGAACCCGCCCACGGGCGTGGTCAGCGGCCCCTTGATGGCGACATAGTACTCGCGAATGGCGTTCACGGTGTCGTCGGGCAGCACCGTGTCGCTGCCGTACAGCTCGAGGGCATCGCATCCGGCGTATAGCCTGAACCATACGATCCGTCGCTTCCCGCCGTAGGCCTTCTCCACCGCCCCCTCCAACACGCTCTGCGCCGCCGGCCAGATGTCCAGGCCAATGCCGTCGCCCTGGATGAAGGGAATGATCGGGTCGTCCGGGACGACCAGTCTGTCGTCCTGAACCGATATCTTGGTCCCCTCGTCCGGCGGTGTGATCTTCTCGTACTGCACCGTCCCAGTCGCCATTGCAGTGCCCCTTTCTGGCATGTGGGGAAGTAGTCAGTGCCCCACTCAGCACGTCACGGTGGGGCTTTACGTGCGCTCCCGGCATCGCCGGGTCCCACGAGAAAGCTCAGTCGGCGGCGTTGTTTCGCCCCCTGGCTGCCGCTTCCCTCTCAGCCTCCGGCAGACGTGCGGCGACTACCGCGTGTGCCCGCTCACGAAGCGCTTCAGCCGCGCGAGAGCTTCGCGCAGCGCCTCGAAGCTGTTGGCGTACGTGCAGCGCACGTAGCCCTCCCCGCACTCCCCAAAGGCCGTCCCCGGCACGATCGCCACCTTCTCCTGGTGCAGGAGCCGGCGGCAGAACTCCTCCGACGAGAGCCCGGTGACCGCCACGGAGGGGAAGGCGTAGAAGGCCCCCTTCGGCTCAAAGCAGCTCAGTCCCGCATCCGCCAGCCCCTCGAGGAACAGCCGCCGTCGCTGCTCGAACTCCGCCGCCATGCTCTCCATGGATGGTGTGCCGTGCCTGAGCGCCTCGATGGCCGCCACCTGGCCCGTGATCGGCGCACACAGCGCCGTGTAAGCGTGGATCTTCACCATCGCATCGATGATGTCGGGCGGCCCGGCGGCGAACCCGATGCGCCAGCCTGTCATGGCGTACGCCTTCGAGAAGCCATTCAGCAGCACCGTGCGCTCCCACGCCCCGGGAACGCCGGGCACGCACGTGTGCCTGCCCTCGTATGTCAGACGGCTGTAGATCTCATCCGAGATGAGCAGCAGATCGGCCTCCGCCGCAGCGTCCACGATCTGCTGTAGCTCCTCGCGGGTCATCACGGCGCCCGTCGGGTTGTTCGGATAGCCGATGAGCAGCGCCCGCGTCCGCGGCGTGATGGCCTCCCTGACGGCCTCGGGACGGAGAGTCCATCCGTCCTCGCTGCGCGTCTCGATGGCCACGGGCCGCCCGCCGGCGAGCGACACGCACGCCTTGTACGCCACGTAGCACGGCTCCGGGACGATGACCTCATCGCCCGGATCCAGCACGGCGCGCAGGAGCACGTCCAACGCCTCGCTCACGCCGGACGTGACGACGACCTCCTCCTCCGGGTCGTACTCCACCCCATAGTCGCGCTGGAGCATTACGGCGATCTCCTGCCGCAGTTCCAGCAGGCCATAGTTGCTGGTGTACGAGGTCTGCCCCTCGCGCAGCGCGTGCAGGATCGCGTCGCAGATGTGCCACGGCGTGGCGAAGTCGGGCTCCCCCACGCCCAGCGTGATTACGTCCGGGACCCCGATGACGAGATCGAAGAACTCTCGAATGCCAGACGGGGGCAGGTCGCGCACCAGGCGCGACGTGCGCTCGGCCCGCTCCGACTCGCTCATGGCGACACCACGAGGCGCGTGTCGTCCGCCTTCTCCGGAGCCACCAGCACGCCATCGCGCTTGTACGTCCTGAGCACGAAGTGCGTGGACGTGCTCACGACCTGCGGATGCGGCGAGAGCTCCTCGGCCACGAAGTTCGCGATATCGCGCAGGTCCGCGCCCTCCACCACCACGATCAGGTCGTACTGCCCCGACATCAGGTACAGCGAATGCACCTGCCGGAAGCGCGCGACGTGGTCGGCCACCTCGTCGAAGCCGGTGCGGGGCTGGGGCGTTGCCTTGACCTCAATGAAGGCATACAGCTTCTCATCGCTTGTCTTCTGCCAGTCCACCAGCGCCCGATAACCCAGGATCGTCCGATCCCGTTCCATCTCCCCGATCGCCTCCGCCACGGCCTCCGGCGTCATGTTCAGCCGCGTGGCGATCTCCTCCGTGGAGCACCGGGCGTCCTGCTCCAGAATCTCAAGAATCCGCTTCACTCCTGCTCACGCCCTTCCGGCGGCATGGTCCCGACGGGCTCCAGGACCCGCCGCGCGAACCGACATTGTCTTCCCGAGACCCGGCACTGGAGCGTCTCGTTGCCGGTGCACGGCTCGATGTGCATCATGACGTGCGTCCCCCGGAACGCCTCCGACACCTCATGCTCGATGTGGTCCGCCAGAGCATGCGCCTCTCCCACGGGCACGCCCCGGCACATCACCAGGTGCAGGTCGATATGGCGCTCCCCGCCGGCGCGCCGGGAGCGCACGCCGTGGAACTCCACGAAGTGCGCCCCGTGCTCCGCAACGATGCCCAGGATCTGCTGTTGCTCATCGGCCGGCAGCGCCCGGTCCAGGAGCTGCCCAAGGGCGTCGCGGCTGAGAGCGTAGGCACGATGGATGATCAGAAGGCCGACCGGCAGTGCCACGATCGGGTCGATGACCGCCGGTGCGCCAAGAGCGATTGCGCCCATGCCAGCGAACACCCCGCCGCACGTGTACGCGTCGGTCCGCAGGTGCCAGGCGTCCGCCTCCAGGGCTATTGAGTCGTGCTCCCGGGCCACCCGGAGCAAGTAGGTTGACACGACGAGGTTCACGATCGCCGATCCGCCCATGGCGGCAGCAGCAACCCACCCGTGCTCAACGACCCCGCCGACGGCAGCGCGGCGGAGCGCCATGTACACGATTGCGCCGGCGGCCACGAAGATGAGCACCGCCTCGATGAGTCCAGAGAGGCTCTCGAACTTCCCGTGCCCGTAGGGGTGACTGCGGTCTGCTGGCTGGCTTGCCTTGCGGACCGAGACGAAGGCGATGAGTGACGCCGCGAGGTCGTTGGCGGAATGGAGGGCCTCCGACAGGACAGCGACTGACCCGCACAACATGCCCGCTGCGAACTTGGCGCCGATGAGGACAGAATTGGAGACAACGGCCACTGTCGCGGCCCGTATTGTTGCTCGACCTCTGGCTTCGTAGTCGATCGCCATCGTGCATTGCGGTGCCGCTGGGCCCGCTTGCCAAAACTGCTCCAGCCCGCGCTGGAGCAGCGGATGTTGGGGTGCCGGCACAGCCTCCTGCATGTGCGATGTCCACGCGGGGCTGCGTGGGGAACGGACGCGTTCCTCAGTGCCGTCGCCGCCGCTTGCGTCCCCGTTTCTTCTTCTTGGGCTTCCTCTGGGGCCGCACTCCCGCAGTCGTCGGCTCCCCGGCGCCGCGCGCGTCTCCCGCAGCGGCCCCCGCGGTCTCGGCGTCCGGGGCGGCCTCGCCCGTCGCTGTTGCGGCGGGCCCCCCGGGCTCCGTTCGTGCGCGCGAGCGCGCTGGCGCTCGCGCTTCCCGCATGGGCAGTCCCGCCGCAGCCTCCCGACGCCGATCGCTGTGGGCCCGCCATGCAACGGCGACCGGGCTGGCAACGAAGATG
>JASFTE010000121.1:0-10059 GCA_050114035.1 Armatimonadota bacterium
CTGTGTGCCCGCGAGCCAGGCCCAGCCGCGCTGGCACGGCCAGCGATCCGTCGAGGCCCACGTGCCGCGCTGCTGGTACCAGTCCGTCGGCGCGCGGGAGAACGTGTAGTCGTGGACGTTAGTGGCCTTCAACTGCGTGCGAGTGAGGCGCACGTAGGCGTTCTGCACCTGCAGGCCGACGCGGATGCCCCGGGCCGGACCGGGATCCCTCACCTGGCAAACGAGCGCGTCTCCTACGACGACATACAGGTGCGGGCCGCGCCGGCCAAAGCGCAGCGTGTTATCGGCGGATTCCGGCACGATGGCCCCGCTGCCCTCGTGGAGCGTCGTCCCGCCGCGGGCGAGTTTGACGTTGACCTGTCCGGCCGTGGCTCCCGGGGTGAGCCGCAGGCGAGTCGCCTGGTCGAGGGCCTCCGGGCCGGTGCAGAAGACGACGCCGAACTCCGTGTCCTCCCGGAGCGCCGGGAGCAGCATGGATAGCTCGGCGTCGTCGTAGAACGTGCGCTTCGTCAGGTACAGGCGCGGTGCCTGGCCGCGCACGTACATCCACTCCCGCAGCGGCCCGGCCCAACTGGCCATTGTCGCCTCGGCGGTGAACTGCTCCGTGATGGGTGGCTCCTCATACGCCGGGTCCGCAAACCATACGACCGCGTCGTCGAACCAGGCGTTTGAGGGCCCTTCGGCCAGCAGGCCGACTTTCCCCTCGGCGCCCTCCGGCGCCAGGGCGTCCAGCACGAGCTTGCTGTCCACGTACGCACGGAGGTAGCCTCGGTCGGTGGCGACCTTGAGCCGGTGACGTTCGCCGGGCTGATACGGGAGCGGCGCCTTGGCGAGCGATGTGACGTTCCCTCCCTGGACCTGGTACATCCTCGCAGTCTTCGAGGGCCCGTCCCAGGCGAACGCGTAGTGGTCATCCTTGCTGTGATAGCCAAAACACAGGCCGACGGTCCCCGTGCCGCTGGGCTTCACGTCCGCGGCAAACACATAGTCCTTCCAGTCGTCGCGCCCGGCGAGGGCCCTGGCGGACGCACCGCCGCGCTTGGCCGGAGTCACGCGCAGGACGCCGTCGCTCGCGCGCCATTGGCCGGACTCCGCCCGCCAGGCAGTGCCGTCGTCCGAGGCGAAGTCATCGCGGAAGCTCTCGTAGTTCTCGACGTGCACATCGTCAAATGAAGCCCTGCCGCCCTCGACGTACAGGCCAATGCCGCCCTGCGCCAGGGGGGCGGTTCGGGCTCGCAGGGAGAGTTGCCCGTCCACGAGCGCCTGAATGTCTGACCACTGGCTGCGGACGGTGAGCTTGTACCACTGCCCCGGCTCGTGGCCGCCGGGCTCCTCGGCAAGGACCTCACGCTCCTCTCCCCGGACCGCGATGAGCTGCTTACTCCCGCCCGGCCCCGCGGTCCACCGGAAGAGAACGTACGTGTCCGACTCCTCCACGCAGCACGCCAGCCCAACGGCTTCGGCGCTCTCCGGCTTCACGGAGGCGCTGAAGTCGTAGCTGTCCCAGAACCAGTAGCCGGCCGTGGCCAGGGCGAAGTCCGTCGCCACGCCGGCGAAGGCGAAGGCATTGGCGTTCTTGTTGGCGTACTGCTGCGCCGAGGGAATCCCGGTGCTCTGCCAGATGCCCCGGACCGGCTCCCAGTCCGCCATGCGGCCGCCCTCGCGGACGAAGTCGTCTCTCAGCAGGATGGGCGCCATCTCCTGCATGGCGACCTCGTCCAGCGACAGCCTGTCCCCGGTCACCGCCGTTCCCGTCCCGCCGCCCGCGTACTCGTCGTCGAAGGCTATCGCCGCCAGCCCATCGCCGCACACGACCGCGATGCGCCACCGGTGGCGCTTGATGGCGAAGTATATGTCCTTGCCGAGCCTTCCCGGCGCAACGCCCGTCTCACGCCCGATCCGCGTCGCCTTTGCTCCGCTCACCTTGAAGAGCTGCGCCGTGTCGGCAGTGAACCGCGCGTAGTAGTAGCGGCGCTCGTCCAGGTAGTTGAAGGCCACCTGCACCTCGCCGCCCTTCGGCCATCCATCTGGCGCCTTGATCCACCCCTCGATGGCGAAGTCGCTTGCCGCCATGGGCAGGGCGAGGAATTGGAGTTGCTCTGGTACTATCTTGGCCTGCGCCGCGTGCGGCAGGCTGCAGACGCACAGGCAGGTGCATAGGCTCAGGCCCCCGGGCAGAATCATCCGCATAAGTATCTCCTCGAGTCCAGTCTACCACATGGACCCTACGTCGTTGCAGTTTGTTCCGGTTCGCGGCTCGGCTGACGTCTCGACACAGGCGGCCGGGCCGCACCACAAGTTGCGACCTGCCCGGCCTGTCATAGTGTTAGACGTCTGGGAGGGGCAATTGGATTACAGGAGTTTCCCGTCATCCGGCGACGTCTGGTCTCGTGCGAGGGATCTTGGGGATGTGATCGTGCCCTACAGTGGCTCGAGCAACGGGCTGCGCCAACGCGACTTCGCATGCCCCCGACTGCCGTGCTCAGCGCCTGGCAGCGGATCTGGGGCCCCATTACGGGCCCTCACTGTGGCCGCAGACCGTCATCTGGATCTGGTATAGGAGCTGATCCGGGTCCGGCGGCGTGTAGTAGAGACCGACCGTGATTGTTTTGGGCAACTCGCACGGTGGATCATAGCGCCAAACCGAGCACCAGCCGATGGTGTAATGGTACTCGCCGTTGATGAACTCCCGCTCGAACAGACAGATGGGCGGCGGTCCCGACGGTCCCCCCTCGTCGATACGGAAGTCGCGCGCCTCGGCCTCGAAGTCCAGCGAGAAGCCGAGCTCCATACACTCCAGGCACTCCTCCCCGCCCACCGTCGGCGGGTTGTTCGCCGGCCCGCTGCAACCCGGCAGCACCAGCAGGGCTATCACTGATATGGACGCCGCAGCGCCCGCGATTGTGCTCGACGACCTCTGTGCCATTTCGTTTGCTCTCTCTGAACGCCGTGGGTGATGGCGACTCAGCATAGGCGCCCACATGGCACCCGCGCCGCGCTACCGCGTGCGTGTCACTGCCAGATACACCGCCGTGCTGTCCAGAATCCCTGGTGCCGCGCCGAAGCTCGTCGTCTGCCCCTTGCCGTTGGTGATCCCCAGATCCAATTGCCACTCCTCATCCTCGCCCGGCGTCCACCGAGCTCCCACGCCCCAGACGCTGTCTTCGGCAAGCGCATTCCGTCTGTTCCTGGTGTTGGACCCGCCCAGGGTCGGCGCCAGCTCCGCCATGAGCGTCACCTCGTCGCTCAGCACATGCTCCACCGCCAGCCCCAGTATGCTCACTGTGTTGTCCTCCAGGAACACGAACTTCGGCACGATGTGCCCGCAGGTGGCGCTCCCGGCATCGATGGTGAGCGGGAGATGCAGCGCCAGGTGCTCCCCATCCTGCGCCGGCGTGTTGGGGAACTCCACCCCCGCGATCGCCGACAGCGTCGCGTTCCCGTCCCGCATCAGACGCTTCTTCGCCCGCAGCTCCACGTTCGTCCCGCCGTACCGGAGCAGCCCGACGCCTGTCATCTGCTCCGCCCGCCGCGCAAAGGAACCGAGGACCTCGAGCTGATACCCGTGCGTGGCATAGCGGATATGCCCCGAGAGGTACTCCTCGTCATCGGCGTCCCCAAACGTGCGCAAGTCCACTCCATACTGCCATCGCCCGTCGTCAATGACCCGAGCAGTGTCGACGTTGATCAGGCGCGTCCTCGGATCACCCCACGCTGCTGCGCCACAGAGCCCGACCAGGAGGAACCCGGCCAGGGCGAGGGCGATCATCGCGGCGTACGGTCGTTTCTGTCTTCTCACTCCGTGCGTGCCTCCTTCGTCGCTCGTTGCGCGAGGCAGGGCGCCCCTAGTCGATCGCCGCCGCGTGCCGCCGGGCCTCCGGGTCGCCGGCGGCGTAGATCGTGCCCGTATCCTGGTCCACGAAGATCATGACCGGGTGCGCGATGGGCCCGTCCGTTGTGCTCAGGTCGTGCCCTCGGTTCTTAAGCTCCTCCTGCACCTCCGCGGCCACCATGGTCTGCACGCGCAGGCTGCCGGGCGACTTGAATGCCTCATCGCGGTCCGGGTTGGAGTCGAACGAGTTCTCCATGTGACCCGTATTGAAGCGCGGCGCGGTCACCGCATCCGCGGGGAGCTTCCCAAACTCGATGTGACTGAGCAGCACGTTCAGCGTCGTCTGGTCCTGCAGGTCCCCGCCGGCAACGCTGATGGCGATGACGGGCTTGCCGTCCCTCGTCACCAGCGTCGGCGTAAGCGTGATGCGCGGGCGCTTCCCGGGCTCGAGCCGGTTCGGGTGCCCGGGCGTGGTGTTGAGGCAGCGCAGCCGGTTGCCCTGCACCACTCCGGTGTTGGGGTCCGGGTCGTTGCCCGCGAGATTGCAGCTCGGAGTGGCCGCCACCACGTTCCCCCACCGGTCGGCCACGATACAGGTGGTCGTGTCAGATATGGGCGTGCGGACGGGGTTCTTCGGGGCGGCGGACTCCGTCTTCACCGGCCTCATGCCGGAGGGATCGCCCGGCCGGCGCTCCCGCGATGCGGCCCCCATATCAATCAGCGACCGGCGCAGGTCCGTATAGTGGTCGGACAGCAGCGCCCCGAGCGGCACATCCACGAACTCCGGATCGCCGTAGTATGTGTCCCGGTCCGCGTACGCCAGCTTCATGGCCTCCGTGAGCACGTGAATGTAGTCGGCGGAGAGATGCCCCATCTCCGCCAGGTCGAAGCCCTCCAGCAGCCGCAGCGTCTGGCACAGCACCGGGCCCTGGGTCCAGGTGTCGCACTTGTTGACGACGTAGCCGCGATACTCGACGGACACTGGGTCCTCGACGGTGGTGACGTGGGCCTCGAGGTCGGCCTTGGTGAGGAATGAGCCGACGCTCTCGTACCACTTGACCAGATCGTCCGCGATGTCGCCCTTGTAGAAGCGGTCGCGCGCGGCCCGCAGCTTCTGCTCGCGCGTGCCCTGCGTCTCGCGCTCCCGCTGCACCATCTTGCGCAGCGTCGCGGCGAGGGCCGGATACCACGAGCGCCCTCCGCCGTCCAGGAGCGCCAGCGTCGGCCCGACGGCGTCCTCGAAGCTCTTCGTGCCGTACAGCTCAAGCGCCGTCGTGCACAGGTGCAGCTCGCCCGGCACGGGCATGGCTCTGTAGCTGCCCCGGTCCGGGATGTTGTTGGCGTAGTACCACTCGATCGCCCGCGGGTCGCGCGGGGCCCGTCCGAGCCCGCAGAGGACCTTAACTTCCTGCCGCTGCGCGTCGTAGACGATGAACGGTACCTCGCCCCCACTGGCGGTCGAGCCGAAGTCCGTCACCGTGAGCGCCAGCAACGTGGCTACAGCGGCGTCGGCGGCATTGCCGCCCTCCTGGAGGAGCTGTATGCCCGCCGCCACGGCGCCGCCGCGGCCCGCGGCGACCGCGCCGCCCTTGCCGGAGGCCTTCCAGCCGACGGTGTCCGCACTCAGGGGGACCCGCAGCCAGAGCACCGTCAGGCACAACAGCGTAGGCCACGCGATACGGCATATGGCGGCTTTCATGGCATCCTCCGGTGGATCAGGTCGGCGCGACGCCTCGGCTGCCCGACTGCAGGCGAGGCAGTCGCCAGTCCACGGCACGCGCTTCGGCCTGAGGACGCCTGCCTCCTTCGTGGGGCGCTATGGCATGGTGCAGGAATGAGCCCGGCGCCGTGGAAGAGCGCCGCCGATAGGGCGCCCGGAATGCGATGAGCAAGACACTGGACTCTCGCGCCGTCAGTCTCTCGAGCCGCAGATCAGCGCTGGACCTGGCCGATAGGGTCCGCGCGGTCCTCGCCGCCCTGTCGCTGGCGTGGTGCGCCTTCCTGTCGGTTCTGTATCTGCTCCGCCCGTCCGGCTGGGACCCGATCACCATCTGGCCCTTCATCTTCTGGGCGTGGATCGGAGTGGTGTTTGGCCTGGCATCGCTCTCGCGCCGGGGGAAACGGCGGAGCCTGCTCGTTGCCGTCATCTGGGTCATTGCCCTGGTGAGCATCTGCGAGGAGCCGCGATCGGTTCTCCGTTCAGTGGGGCATGGGGGAGAGAAGGCGTGGCAGTCTGCACGGGCCGAGGGCAGGGCGCTGCGAGTGGTGTCGCTGAACTGCGGCGGCGGTGTCCTCGCCGCCGCGCGCGAGGCCTTTGCGCGCGAGCCGGACATCGTGCTGCTGCAGGAGCGCCCCGGCATGGACGAGCTGGAGGACGTGTTCACCAAGGCGGATGGGTGGCACGGGACCGCGTCCTTCGACACAGCCATCTTCGTACGTGGTGACCTGGAGTCGCTGCCGGTGGCCCCTCGCCAGAGGGTCTTCATATCTCGCGCCGCAGTGGAGCCGAGCGCTCTCGATCCACCTCGGGAGCTCGAGGTGGCCTCCATACACCTGGCCCTGCCGGCCACTCGAGCTGACATCTGGCGTCCATCCACGTGGCGCGTGGCCGAGCAGATCCGCCAGGTGCGGGCCAATCAGATAGAAGCGGTGACGACCTATGCCGCCGAGGCCACCGGGCAGCCCAGCATTGTGGGGGGGGACTTCAACACCCCCGGCGGCGACGGCCTCTTGCGTCCCCTCCGCGCTCATCTCCGTGACGCATTCCGGGAAGCCGGCATCGGCTGGCCCAACACCATGGTCAACGAGACGCCCATCTCCCGCATCGACCAGGTCTGGCTGAGCCCGGAGCTCGAGGCCACAACACTGCGCGTTCTGCCCACGCAGAACTCGGATCACCGGATGGTGGTGTGTGAGGTGGCTCTGCCGGAGTAGGCGCCGAGGTCTGCTCAGCCCGATGTCATTTCGGTCGCTCGACGAGCACATCAGCCCAACGGCTTGTGCATGAGGTACAGGTTCCCCTGGCATTGATTGCCGCCGACCGGCTTCTCGACGACGAGGTAGTGATCGCCGCGCACGTCCGCCAGTTCGTGGCGGTAGCGTCCCCCGGTGAGCCACCGCACTTGGCCCGTCCTCACGTCAATAATGCAGAGCTGCTGCCGCGTCGGGCGGTCGCGTTCGAGCCCAATCTCTGCCACCAGCCGCGTTGGTGAGATCCAGCAGTACCCGGCGACTTCTCGCGCGAGCCGGCGGCGCCCTGTACCATCAGGACGTACGACATAGAGATCTGACCACCGGACGGGTACACCCGGTTCGTAGAAGCTCCGACGAAGGTAGACTATCGCCTCGCCGTCGCCCGACCAGTTGACCCGTTCCACGCGGTAGTTCCGGCCCCACGTGAGGCGCCGCAGTCGTCCCGTGGGCAGGTCCGCCACGCCGAGGTGGCAATTGCGGAGCGCCGACATGCAGCAGCATCCATCCCAGGGCTTCTCCTCAGCCACATAGAGCGCCGTGCGAGCATCCGTCGGCGAGACGCGGAGGTCTCCGTACGCCCAGTCCTCGCTCTCCCGGGGGACGGACGCAGGTGCATCCTCAGACTCAAGCTGTTCGCCTTGCCAGTACCACTTGCGGCGCGGCTGCTTGCCGTGGACGATGCGGTTTATGTCGCCAGCATCGGATTTCGCCAGCTTCCAGGCAGCATTCATCACGAACCAGTCGTTGTGCTTCCCCACGCGAGTGCGTGCGCCATCGGCGACGCGGATGAGCGTCCGGTTCGCACGGCGGCCCGCCAGTATGTACCGGCCACTGTCCGTCCAACAGGCCCGGGCAGAGGGGGCCGTGCCGCCGTCGGGCTCTTTCTCTGAGGTGGGCTTGCCGCCAGGGAGCTTCGCGAGTACCTCGGTGCTCTCACCGTCCCACAGGCACACTCGTCCACTGAAGTAGTACTTGCCATCGGCGGTGTAGTGCTTAACGAAGCGAACGAAGGCCACCTTGGAGCCATCGGGGGAGATAGTCCCCTCCACACTGCGGCCGTCATCCGTGATCTGAACCGTCGCGGGGGTGAGGGCGGACACGCCAACGACGCAGGACACGGCGAGGACTACGCCCACTACCGTCCTCATCAGTATCACCCTCCCTATGGAGCCTTTGCATGTCAATGGTATACCCCGTGCACTACAGACCTCAACATCCGTGAACACCCCTGCGCTGCTGCCTCGATGCGCCCGGCAGAGGAATCGGGCTCCATCGGTCGAAGGCCGCTCCGGACTGCGAGGCGTCGGACCACCACTACGGCTTGGACACGTTCGTCCTGTCGGGCGAGCCCGGCTGCCGCCCGGACGGCTGCGTCAAGTGGGTGCCGGCGCGCCCTCCGTGCTCACCGACGAGGAGGCATCCCTCGTGAAGCTCCTGTGCCGGCCGCCTCTCGTGCTGAGCGACGCCGAGCTGGAGCAGATCCGGCGGGCCGCCATCCGCGTCTTCCGGCGCGTGCCCCTGCGCGCGCAGGGCACCGACGAATTCGACCAGGCCCTCCGCGACTTCGGCTGCGAGATCGACGCGGAACAGGTGCGCTTCCCCGCCGCCGTTGTGGACACGGTGCTCGAGCGGATTGAGGCGGCCAGAGCCGGCCGAGGCGATGGGGGAGAGCCCGGGTTCGGCGACCAGCTCCACTACGCCGCCTCGGGCCAGGCGCTCTACTGCTGCGACGTGGAGACCGGCAAGCTCCGGGCCGCCACCACGCGGGACCTGGCCGACTTCTCCCGCGTCGTGGGCACATACCCGGATCTGGACCGCGCCCACCCGACCTTCATCCCCCAGGACGTTCCCACTGGCACGCGCGACGTCCATGCCTTCGCCACCATCATTCTCAACAGCTCCCGGCCCTACCGCGTCTCGGTGTACTCGGAGCGCACGCTGCCCTACTTCATCGAGCTCCAGGCCGTCGCGCAGGGCTCGGTGCAGGCAGTGAGAGAGGGTCCGATCTTCGCCGCCAAGTGCTGGTACAACTCGCCCTTCATGATCACCAATGAGAACATCCGCATCGGCATGAAGGCGCGGGAGCTCCTCGGCCAGCCATTCACCATCTCCACCATGCCCGTCGCCGGCATGGCCACGCCGGTCACCCTCGCCGGGTCGCTCGTGCACATGACCGCCGAGATCTTCGGCTGCAACGCCATCACGCTGGCCCTCGACGACCGTCTGGCAGGCTACTGCGCTGGGCCCCTGACCTTCGACATGCGCACGGGCGTCCACAGCCAGGCGGGCGCCGACGCCCTCCTTCTCAGGCTCGGCGCCTCCCAGATGGGCGCGTACCTGTTCGGCGGACACCACACGGCCCCGGCCTCCCCGACGACGCAGGCGAAGGTCCCCGGCGTGCAGGCCATGATGGACAAGTCCCTCAACGCCATCTGGGCCCTTCTCGGCGGGGTGCGCAGCTTCGGGTCCCTCGGCATCCTCGCGTGCGCGGATGTGGGCAGCGTCGTCCAGCTCGTGCTCGACGTGGAGATGATGACCTACCTCCAGCGGCTCCTGCAGGGCATCACGGTGGACGACGAGCGGCTCGCCGAGGAGGTCATCTGTGAGGTCGCCCCGAGCGGCGCCCGGTTCATTGAGACGGAGCATACGGCGCGGTTCTTCCGCGAGGAGCTGTGGATGCCGGAGCTGCTCGACCGCCGCCTGCCCATGGCTTGGGCGGCCGACCCGGTCACCATGCTCGACAACGCCACGCGCTGGGCGAAGCAGCTCATCGAGACGGCGCCGAACCGCTGCCCGCTCTCCGATGAACAGAAGCGCGAGATCGAGCGCATCGTGGCCGCGGCGGACAGGGACGTGGCCGGCGTCGCGTAGGCGCGGAGCGTGAGAGGTGCGATGGATTCGGGACATAGCACCCGTTCTCTTGGCATCAGGCTGCGGTGGGTGCTGGCCTGAGCCGCATGGCACGGATGGCAGGGGTGATACTTCTGGAACCCGTATGTGTCCCCGGAATCTGCGGAGGCAACGCGACAGCGCGCAATCGGCCTGCGGCCGCAGGGGGGAGGTACAGGGCCTCGCTCACAGAAACCACGAGGCACACTGATCTCCGCGGTGGTCCTCCATGGCCCTTGCGGGCCGCCCTGTGAGCTCGGCCAAGCCGACCTCTCAATGAAGATGGTCGCCACGACAGCCCTACGGCGGCCTGGTGAGCTGAGTCTCCAAAGCAGAAGCGTGGTCCTGAGGGCCCGTGGGAGCAT
>JASFTE010000122.1:0-10020 GCA_050114035.1 Armatimonadota bacterium
ATTCATCGACGGATGACTGCACTTGCGCACAACATCGGCCCAACCAACGCCCTCCTTCGTCCAGGGCGCCTCACTCCCTACGCATCAGCAGCAAGAACGGGGTGGTCTCCGTGAGGCTGCGGCCATGGCTCGGCGGGCCGCTCAGGTGCTGCCGCGGGCTCCGCCGCGCGGGCGTCGGCCGGCTGGGCCGCAAGCGTGAACACGTGGCTGGCCGGGTGCTCCCGCAGAGCGTTGCGCGTGTCCACAATCAGCGGCGCCAGACGCGCAACCCGGTCGAAGTCGTAACAGCTATGCTTGGTGAGGATGACGACGCAGTCCGCTGCCTCGAGCGTGGCATCCGTGAGCGGCTGCGACTCCAGCGACACCCCATTGGCCGAGAAGGATGCCACATGGGGATCGTTGTACGATACCTCGGCGCCCAGCTCGTGGAGCATGGGGAGAACGCGGAGAGCCGCCGATTCGCGCGTGTCGCCGATGTCGGACTTGTAGGCCACTCCCAGCGCGAGCAGGCGCGATCCCCGCACGCTCTTCCCGCGGGAGTTGAGCGCCTCCGTGACCTTCTGCACCACGTGCCGCGGCATGCTGGTGTTGACGTCCCCCGCCAGCTCGATGAATCGCGTATGGAACCCGTACGAGCGGGCCTTCCACGCCAGGTAGAATGGATCGACGGGCACGCAGTGGCCCCCCACGCCCGGCCCCGGCTCAAAGCGCATGAAGCCGAAGGGCTTGGTCGATGCGGCATCGATGATCTCCCACACGTCCAGGCCCATGCGGTCACAGAGCAGGGCCATCTCGTTGACCAGTGCGATGTTGACGTGCCGGAACAAGTTCTCCAGCAGCTTCGCGGTCTCCGCGACACGCGGCGAGCTGACGGGCACGACCTCGGTGACGATCTGGGAGTACAGGAGAGCCGCCACATCGCAGCATTGCGCCGTCACGCCGCCTACAAGCCTCGCTATGTTGCGCAGGCCGAAGCGGGTGTTGTTCGGGTCCACGCGCTCAGGGGAGTACGCCAGCGAAAAGTCGCGCCCCGCCTCGAGCCCGGAGGACTCGAGGATGGGCTTTACGACCTCCTCCGTGGTGCCCGGGTACGTGGTGCTCTCGAGCACCACAAGCTGCCCGGCCCGCAGGCGCTCCGCCACCGCGCTGGCCGCCGAACGCACGTAGGACATGTCCGGCTCGCGGTGCTCGGTCACGGGCGTTGGCACGCAGATGCAGATGGCGTCCGCGCAGCGCAGCGCCTCGTAGGAGTCATAGGCCCGAATGCCGCCGGACTGCAGATGGGCCATGAGTGTGTCGGCATCCACGTCGTTGGTCGTCGGCACGCCGGCGCGGACCTGGGCGATGGTGCGCGCGCTGGCGTCTATGCCCACCACCTTGAAGCCCACATCGGCAAACGCGACCGCCAGCGGCAACCCCACGTAGCCCAAACCCACCACGCCCACCGTCGCGCTGCCATCGCGAATACGCTCTGATGCAGCGTCCATGCAGCTGCCTCCAACAATCCCCGTCAGGCTCACAGGTAGTTGCCGGAGCATCGCACAGCATGCCTACCGAGGCGTAAGCCACCCGTAACGGTTCCGCAACTGCGGCGAGGAGTCCGGCTTGCGCCCGGCGAACACCAGAGACGACCCATCGACGGCGCCGGCAGCAGCGACTGCAGACGTAGCGACCACAGGCACGATCAACAACGGCAGCGATGGACGACCTGCAGGAGGCCTTTGCCGGAGAGAGCCAGGGGAACTGGAAACACCTGGCAAACCGTTCCCTGAGGTGGAGTGCGGAGGCACTCCCGCCTCTGAGAAGAGGCCTGACGTGGCCCGACGGGTCGCCCGTGTGCGCTCAACAGCGGTTGGTGGCCCGACGGTCGGCGCCCCGTGGGAGACCGAGGCAGCCACGAGCTGCCACAGAGATGTCTTCGCGGGGAGCGGGAAGGAGCGCGTGGCATTGCGGCACAGGTGCGGTTTCACGCTCATCGAGCTCCTCGTCGTGATCAGCATAATCGCCGTGCTGGCGGCGATGCTGTTTCCTGTCGTACACAGAGCGAAGGAGGCGGCCCGCAAGACGGCGTGCCTCTCGAATCTCCGCCAACTGGGCATGGCGGCGCACATGTACTCCCAGGACTGGGACGAGTGGATGCCGCGCGACTACCACGCCTGTAACAGCAGCACCACGCACAAGCGCCTCGTGGACCAGATCAATCCGTACATCGAGAACACGGAGATCCTGTACTGCGCCTCCATCGGGAAGATGCGCCCGTACATGCCTGACTTCGTGCCGACGCCCGAGAACAAGGCAGCCGGGAACATCGGCTACTACTGCTTCAGCTACGAGGAGACGCCGAGCACCGTTGATCCGGGCAAGCCGAGCTACAGCACGTGGATCTCGTGGGGGTTCCTCAGGGCGCGTACGGGAGACCAGCCTCGCGTCATGCGGGAGACGTGGGACAGCGACTGCTGGCTGTGGTCGTGTGCCTGGTGCAAACTGACGCGCACGAACCACGGTGTGACGCTGCACCGGTCCCACAGAGGGTCGATCAACATCTGCTACATGGACGGACACGCGAAGTTCCAGGCGGGCCGGGCCCGGGACGTTTTCAAGTAGCTGATGTGCGCCCTCGCATCCACCACTCGAGCCGCCGCTTCCCCGCAGCCTCGACGCCCGACCGGCTTCCGAGCCCGTTCGGAGCTCGGATTCTGCGAAGGAGTGACCAATGAAGAGGCCACGACTGTGGATGATCGCTTTCGCCGCCGTGCCGGTGCTTGTGGCCCAGGCCGGCGCCGCCGACGGTGACTATGTCGAGACCCTCAAGGAGAACTGCAGGTTCCACAAGGCCGCCACGGGGCGGTTCGCGCCCATGTACGAGCCGCTGGCCCGGCAGATGGTGCTGGACTACAAGCTCAAGACCGGCATCGCGGTGGACATCGGCAGCAGTTGCAGCTCGTTCCCCATGGACCTGGCGCGCCACACGGAGATGCAGGTGTATGCCCTGGACATCGACCCGTGGTCCATGAGGCTGCTGGGCGTGTTCGTGGATCAGGCCGGCCTGACCGGCCGGGTGATCCCCGTGGAGGGCGACGCGCAGGACATGCCCTTCAAGGACAACTTCGCCGACTTCATCTTCAGTCGCGGCTGCATCCCCTTCTGGCCCGACCAGGTGAAGGGGCTGCAGGAGTGCTATCGGATCCTGAAGCCCGGCGGGGTGGGCTACATCGGCCACGGCGGCTTTGGGCGGCTGTTGGACCCGGAGGTCCGGGCAGAGCTGGTGAAGTGGCGCCTCGAGGGCTTCGCGAAGAAGAAGCCCTCGGGGTGGAACGGCCCCGGCGATCGGTTCCCCGAGTTGGCCAAGGCGGCCGGCATCGGGAAGCACCGTCTGATCAAGGAGCCGGACGTGGGCTGGTGGCTGGAAATCAGTAAGTAGCAGTGGGCCCGTTGCGGCACACGCGGAGAGCAGCCACCGCGTACCGCCCATCATTGCCCCTCGGTCTCGTCCATCCCCCCCACAAAGGCGCCCCGGCGTGAACCGCGAGCGCGCGGGGAGTGTTGTGACGGCTGAGGGACTCGTCATGGACAGACGCATCGCGGACCTGGGGACGGCTCGACTCGGTCCGCTCATGGTGAAGCTCAGCATCCCTGGCATGATCGGGATGCTCGTGATGTCGCTGTACAACATCGTCGATACGTTCTGGGTGAGCGGGCTGCCGACCGGGACGGCGGCGATCGCCGCTCTGACGGTGCTGTTCCCCATCCAGATGATCGCCGGAGCCGTGGGGATGGGCACGGCCGCGGGGGTCACCTCGCTCGTGTCACGCAGGTTCGGGGCGGCGCGCGTAGATGAGGCGAACCAGGCGGCGGGCAACGCGATCTCTCTCGCCGTCGTCATGGGATTGGTCTTCAGCGTCGCGGGGATCGCGGCAGCGCGGCCAGCCGTGCGGCTGTTCGGCGCGACCCCGGACATCGTCGCCCCCTCCGTCGCGTACCTGAAGATCGTGGCATTCGGGTTCCCGCTGATGATGCTCACCATGGCCGTGAACGGCCTGTATCGAGGGGCCGGCAATGCGCTGACACCCATGCTCGTGATGGCGAGTGCGGCCGCGATCAATGCCACGCTGGACCCGTTCCTGATCTATGGCTGGGGGCCATTCCCGCGGCTGGAGATTCGCGGCGCAGCCGTGGCGACGGTGACCGCCCAGGTCGCCACTACCGTTGTCTCCCTGATGTACCTGAGCAGCCGCCGGAGCGGATACACGGTCCGGGTGCACCACCTCCGGCTGCGGCTCCGCGTCATCCGGGACATCGCCCAGGTGGGCGCCCCCGCCTCCGCGATGAACTGCATGCGCAGCGTGGTGGCCGCCGTGTACAACCGGGTCCTGGGAGGCTTCGGCCCGGTGGCGATTGCCGCGCATGGGCTATCCCACCGGGTCATGATGCTCGTGATCTCCTGCCTCGGCGGCGGCGTGCACACGGCCCTGATGCCCATCGTGGGGTACACCTTCGGAGCCCGGGACTACCGCCGCATGTGGCGCGCCTACCGCATTGCCGCGGTGTGGACGTCGGGCGGCGGCCTCGTGCTCAGCGCCCTGGTGTGCATCTTTGCCGGGCGCATCCTCGGGCCCTTCGCCAGGGACCCGGAGCTCCTGCGACTCGGCGTGCTGTCCCTGCGTCTGAAGATGTGCACGTTCTTCCTCGTGGAGCCCCAGATGATGGCGGTGTTCTCGCTGGAAGGCATGGGGATGGGCGGGCGCGCCATGCTGCTCATCATGAGTCGCACCGCGCTGTTCGTGATCCCCGGGCTGTTTGTGCTGTCATCGCTCTTCGGCGTGACCGGGGCCTTCGCGGCCCAACCCGTGGCCGACGTTTTGGCCCTGACCGTCGCCGGGGCGACGCTGTGGCGCGTCTACAGGCAGTACCCGCCGTCGGCAACCAATGTGACACCCACGCAGGAACTCGAGGCCGACGCGGCCAAGACGTAGCGGCCGAAGCGCTGCCTGACACGGGCACCCCCCGCTCGTCGGGCGCGCGGGGCGCCGGAGGGCTCCCACGCCATGAGAATGCTTGCCAGGCTGGTGACGAGCCAGGCCATCCACAGATGGCCGATCACGCTGCTGTTGTGCATCGCGCTGACCACCGTGGTGTCGCTGCACGTCTATCTCAGGAACAGCGCCGCGTTCACCAACCGATCCATGCAGTTGATCATGAAGAACATGGGGCACAACCTCCTCATCCTGCCGGCACACGCCGATGTGCTCGCCTTCCACAGTTGCTCGGACCAACAGACCTCGTTCGACGAGAGCGTGTGCACAGAGATGGCCAGGCACCGGCGACTGGCATCGAAGTACTACGCCAACATCCTGCAGCAGAGGATCCGCGTAGGAGATGGCGATGCCGTGCTCACGGGTATGGCGCCGGTGCAGCGCGGCGACGAAACGCCGGAGAAGCCGCATCTGTACGAGGACATCCCCGCGGATGCCGCGTTCCTCGGGGCGGCGATCGCCCGCGACCTGGAGCTCAAGGAAGGTGACGCCGTGTCAGTCCTCGGACGCGGCTTCACGGTCCGCCGGGTGCAGCCCGCCGAGGGCACTATCGACGACTACCGGGTGTGGATCGACCTTGGGGTCTGCCAGGACCTGCTTGAGCGCCAGGGGGATGTGAACGCGATCCTGGCATTCCTCTGCATGCACGGCAAGTCGCTGCGAGGCGTCCTCGACGCGCAGCAGAACGCCTTCGACCAGCTCTTCCCGGAGTTCCGAGTCGTCCCGAGGATGAGCATCCTGGAGGGCCGGTACCTGGCGCGCATGACCACGAATCGCTACCTCGAGTACCTCCTGCTCCTCGTGCTGGGCATCACCGTCCTGGTGATCGTTGTGACCGGGCTGCAGGAAGTCGCCGAGCGGAGACACGAGATTGGAATCCTCCTCGCCATGGGCGCGGGCTACACCTACATCATCCTGCTGTACGTGGCCAAGATTCTGGCGGTGGCCTGGATCGCCTCGCTCGCCGGTTTCCTCATCGGCTCCTGTCTCTCGAGGGGATTGCTGGCCCCGCTCCTCGTCGCCAACACGAACCCCGTGGCAATCGTCTGGGCGCAGTTGCCATACACCATGGCGCTGACGTGTCTCGTGGCCCTTGCGGCCGAGATCGTACCCCTGGCGAAGCTCGTCCGCATGGACCCCAACGTCGTGCTCACCGAGGAGTAGCGATCCATGGTCCGGATCGAGCACGTCTGCAAGGCCTATCACAAGGACGCCGCCGTCGTGACCGCGGCGGGCGACATCTGCCTTGAGCTTCATCCGGGGGACTTCGCGGTCGTGCACGGCCCAAGCGGCAGTGGCAAGAGCACCCTTCTTCTGATGGCCGGCGGAATGCTGCCGCCGGACTCCGGGAACCTCGCATTCCACGGGGACGACATCTACAGGTGGCCGCCGCGCAAGCGCAACGAATACCGGAAGCGGGCGGTGGGCTTCATCTTCCAGCGCTTCCACCTCCTGCCGTACCTATCGGTCGCCGACAACATCCGGGTGGCGCTCGCGCTGCAGGGGCGTGGGCACGAGGAAGGCCTCATCGAGGATGTCGCCCAGCGGCTGAAGATCGCCGATCGCCTGCACCATCGCCCCGCCGAGCTCAGCGTCGGCGAGCAGCAGCGGGTCGCCGCTGCCAGGGCGATCGTGGGCGAGAGGCAAATCATCCTCGCCGATGAGCCCACCGGGAACCTGGACGAAGAGAACGTCCGGATCGTCGGCGAGGTACTGAGCGGTGAGAGCGAGGGCGGGCGGATCGTGGCATTGGTCACGCACAATGCCTCATTGAGGGACCTCGGGAATCGCAGGTTCCACTTGTGTGAGGGGAGGCTCACGGAGGAGCCCGCCCCCTGATCGGCAGCTCCCACATCCCCCCGCCGCGAGCTTCGCGTGGACGTCACGGGTCGGCCGGCGAGTATGTGGTTCGTGAGGGCGGACGCGGTAGAGACAACGACATTTGAGGATGACGGCGGGCCGCCCGCGCATCGCGGGCGGCCCGGGTTCTGTCTGCCCACGTTGGCATCGATACTGCTGCCGGCGTCAGAAGATGTCGAGGAGGCCTTTCTTCTTCTTCGGCTTCGCCTTGCCACCCGGCGGGTCGAAGATGCTGTAGTTCTTCTTGCTCTTCTTTGGCTTCCCATCGTCGGTGAGGTCGTAGTCCGCGAGCGCCGTGACCCCCACGCCCTGCACGCGGCTGAGGAACTTGCCCGGCCGCTTCGTGGAAATCGGAACGTAGATGTCGATCTCGAGGGTGTCGTGCCACGGCGTCTCGATCTGGGCCACGGCCTGCACGAGGCGCAGGTCGTTCTTCGGGCCATTGACGCGGGCGGCGCCGATGCGGATGCCGTCGGGAACGCTGAGGATCGGCACCCACTTGTCCCCGTAGCGCTCCTGGTACCACGCGTCGTCGTACTGCTCCACGGGGCCGGGGCCAGGGCCGGGCCCGGGACCGACGGGCTCGGGCTCGGCCACCGGGCGAGTGCTCTCGACTCCTGCGGCCTCGAGGGCTTCGGCGATGTTGGCCCCCCAGATGCGGGCCAGGTTGTCCTCGGTGGAGTTGTTGAGTTGGGCATGGTACGGATCGACGTAGGCAATGAGCTTGTCGCCGGCCAGAAGGGCCGTGCGGTTCTTCTGCTCTCCGACGGCGAGATCGGTGGGACCGTAGCCATCCTCGACGCTGTCGCGGATGCGCTTGGCGATGGCCTTGCTGCGATCGAAGGGGCTCTGGCCGTCGATGCCCTTCCAGACGCGGATGACGATGCGGTCGTCGATCAGGACGTCGCCGACGGTGTTGTCGCCGATCTGGGTGCGCTCGGCCTCGATGCTCAGCTCGGGCTCAGGAGGCGGCGGGGCGACCCTCTGTTCGGCGAGGGCGACGGCGTTGGCGATGTTGTCGGCCCAGTTGCGGGCGAGCCGAACCGCCGGGGTGGAGTTGTACTGCGCGTCGGCAGGATCGACGGTGATGATCTTCTCACCGTCGGCCATCACGGCCTCGTAATCCTGCACGCGGCCGGCGCGGAAGTGATGCGACGCGGCGCCGGCGTCGAGGACTTTGCGGAGGTTGCCGGCGGCGATCAGGGCGCGCTCGTAGCCGTCGTACCAGCCCGCGTTGACCAGGTACTCGATCACCGGCGCGCCGTCGACGAGCACCCGCCCGAGCACGGCGCCGCCCTGGGTCACCTTCTGCGCCTGGATGTCAATGGGGTTCCCGTCGGCGGCGAGGGCGGGCGTGCCGAGAGTGACGTCTCGGGATGCGGCAAACTGCGAAACGCTCACAAGTGTCGAGCCCAAGGCGGCCGCCACTATTGCCGCCAGCAGCAACCGCGGGCCCACACCACGTACACGTCTCATCTTCGATTCCTCCTCAGTTGCCCTGAGCGGCTAGAGTGGGAACTTGATATTGGCCGAAACGCCCGTTCCGCCCACCATGCGGATTGACTTCGTGAGCTCCTTGCGCGTTGACACGGGCAGGAGCGCCCGGGCGCGGAAGGCACCGATGGGAATCTCCACCTCGGCCACGGCCTGCACGCTCTTGACCCGGTGCGCTGGCCCCATGACCTGCGCGGCTCCGACGGCGCCCCCCGCGCCCCCGACGCGTATCAACTCGACCAGCTTCGTCTCGCCCTCGATCCTCGCCTGTTTCTGGCCGAGGATACGGTTGATAAAGCCGTTGATGTCATCGCCCCATTTGTCGAGCACGAGGCCGACACCGAGGATCTTGATGCCCTTGCCGAGGATGCCATCGAGGAGTCCGGCGTGCGCCTGCTGGCCCATCCCCGTGTTGACGAGCAGCACGAAGGCGACAAGCAGCACTGCACATACCTGGTTTGACTTCACAAGCTGTCACCTCCTCCGTTCCAGCCGGTCAGCCGGTCGTAAGCGGCGTGTTTACATTCCTGTGAATACTATACCACACGGCGCGGGCGGTCAATCGTCGTGTGACGGGCGTCACACGGGGATGCGCGGGAAGTGTTAGGAAGACCCGTGAATTGGGAGGGAAAGGCGGGCGGCGCGCTCAGACGGCGATGATCTTGAGCCAGTGAAACTCGAACCCGGGAGCGACGTCCCCCCACCAGGTGTCGCCGGTGGGCTGCAGGCGGTGGCGGGACACGCCCGTGGTGCCCCCCATCTCCACCGCGGCCAGCAACGCGCCCGTGCGTGTCCTGAGGAGACTGAGGGGCTCGCCATTGAGCTGGAAAGCCACCGGGTGCGCGTCGAAGTCATGGTCGGGTCTGATCGGAGTGATGTGCATCTCGAGGGTGTAGGCCAGCCGCTCGGAGGGCTGGCCCGGGGTCTGGATTCGCCAGAGGATGGACCTATCGCCACGGTCGTTGAGTCGGGTCTCGGCGGTGACCAGCAGCCTGCGCCGTTCCAGGATGGACGGGTTAATCGTGCCGCTCTGCGTGTCGTAGGTGATGGGGGCAGCGCCCCCGTAGACGCCGCCGCTGTACTCGCAGCCGGTGGGCGTGAGCAGGATGCCCTCCACGTACGCGCTGGCGAGGGAGTGGAGACGGGTCATCTGGCCCAGCATCTCTGAGGGCAACGTGGGCACGTCCCCGCCCTCGCCCGAACGGGCCTGAAGCGCCGATGGGAGACGGAGCTTGCCATGCAGCGACCGCAGCACGGCCTCGCGCGAGGATGGCTGAATCCGTCGTGTGGGAGGCAGGCGCAGTTGGGCCATCTCCCCGATGGCGGCGGAACGGGGGGGATTGGGGATGCGATTCAGACGCAGCGCCCTTGTGGTGGCCAAATCGGCGCCCTTTGTGGGAGTCGGCCGGACGAGCCTCGTGCTCCGCTTGGGAGGCGCTCCGGGAGCCGCGCCAACCGCACCTGCACCGGCCACGAGGCCGGTGACGACCGACGCTCCCCCGATGCCGAGCTTCCGGAGAAAGCCACGCCGAGCGCGCCCCTCGTCGTCGTGCGCCTCCGGCGGGTCGTGTCGTGATGCAGCCATCAGTGGCACCTCCTGCGCTTCACGCAGTTCGCGCTGAACGCCCGGCCG
>JASFTE010000123.1:0-9927 GCA_050114035.1 Armatimonadota bacterium
ACATCCACGTCACGCTGGTGCCGACGCTGACGCGCATCGACGAGATGAAGACGAAGCCGACGCAGCACAGCGTGCGGGAGCTGAGGGGCGTTGGCATCCACCCGGACGTCCTCGTGTGTCGGGTGGAACAGCAGATGAGCAGGGAGATGCGGGACAAGATCGCGCTGTTCTGCGACATTGCGCCGGAGGCCATCATCGAAAGCGCCGACACGGACTGCCTGTACGACGTGCCGCTCATGTTCGAGCGGCAGGGAGTGCGGCGAATCGTTATGGACGCTCTCGGCCTGCCGGCGGGCGAGGCGGATCTGGCGGGGTGGAAGGGCATCGTGGAGCGCACCCGGTCGCCGTCGCATGAGGTCACCATCGCGATGGTGGGCAAGTACATGGACGTACACGACGCGTACATGTCGGTGACCGAGGCGCTGCGCCACGGCGGCGTGGCCAACGATGCACGGGTGAGCATCACCTACCTGGAGTCCGAGGAACTCCACGGCGGCAACGTCGCGGAGCTGCTCGGAGACGCGGACGGCATCCTGGTGCCGGGCGGCTTTGGCGAGCGGGGGCTGGAGGGCAAGATAGGCGCCATCAACTATGCCCGAACGCACGGCGTGCCGTTCCTGGGGCTATGTCTGGGACTGCAGTGCGCAGTGGTGGAGTTCGCCAGGAACGAGTGCGGGCTCGAGGGCGCGGCCTCAAAGGAATTCACGGAGGATACGCCCCACCCGGTGGTCATACTCCTCAAGGAGCAGGAGTACGTGACGGAGTTGGGCGGCACACAGCGACTTGGGGAGTATCCGTGCCGCCTGCAGCCGGGCTCGCTCGCCCACAGGCTGTACGGCGAGGATACGGTGATGGAGCGACACCGCCACCGGTACGAGGTGAACAACAAGTACCGGGAGACGCTCGTGGAGCACGGGATGGTGCTCTCGGGCACGTTGCCGAAGGGCGACCTGGTGGAGATCGTGGAGCTTCCCGATCATCCGTACTTCATCGCGAGCCAGTTCCACCCGGAGTTCAAGTCGCGGCCGAACAGGCCGCATCCGTTCTTCAGCGGACTGGTGAGGGCGAGCCTGGATCGGAAGGCGGCCGCCACGAAGGCGTCCGCCGCCGAGGCCACGTAGGGCAAGGGCAGTGGCTCGTGGTCAGCTCGCAGCAAGGGCCGGCGCGGGCGCCGCCGTGCGGGCGGCCATGGCGCGCTGGTACAACTCCTCGTAGTGTCCTGCAGATTGCTCCCAGGAGAAGTCGCAGGCGAAGGCGTTCCGCATCAGGCGGGCCCAGCGCACCGGGTCATCGTATGCGGCCAGGGCACGGTCCAGGGCGGCGAGGAGGGCATCGGGCGAGTACTCGAAGAACATGAAGCCGTTGCCCTCGGGGCCACGCTCGCTGATGGTGTCGGCCAGCCCGCCGGTGGCGCGCACGATGGGGATGGTGCCGTAGGCGAGGCCGATCATCTGGGTCAATCCGCACGGCTCGTACCGCGAGGGGATGAGGAACAGGTCGGAGCCGGCGTAGATGCGTCTGGCAAGGGCGGCATCGTAGTCGAGGCGGATGCCGGTCTTGTCGGGTAGGAGCTTCGCGAGGCGCCCGAAGAGCGCGTGGTACTGGGGCTCGCCCGTGCCGAGTAGGACGAGCTGGATGTCGGCGGCGAGGAGCTCGTTGACGACCTCCTCGATGATGTCGAGGCCCTTCTGCGCCGCGAGTCGCGTGACGATGCCGATGACGGGCACGTCTCGCTGCGGCAAGTTCATCTCGGCCTGCAAGGCCTGCTTGCACTTGGCCTTTCCGGTCAGGTCGTCGGGTCCGAAGCCGGCGGCGATCTGCGTGTCCGTGCGGGGATTCCACGTGTCGTAGTCGATGCCGTTGAGGATACCCTCGAGGGCATCGCTGCGGGACTGTAGGATTCCGTGGAGGCCCTCGCCGAACTCCCGCGTCTGTATCTCGCCGGCGTAGCGCTGGCTCACCGTGCTGATGCGATCGGCGGCGACGATTCCGGCCTTCATGAAGTTGAGTTGGCTCCCCATCTCCAGGTCGTGGAAGGCCGGGGAGTCCCAGGCGATGCCAAGCAGGTCGGCGGCGGTCTTCGGGAATGCGCCCTGATACGCGAGATTGTGGATCGTGAAGACAGTGGCCGGGCGCGGGCCGGGTGCCAGCCGCTTGAGGTACACCGGCACGATGCCGGCGTGCCAATCATGGCAGTGCACGACGTCGGGCTCCCAGCCGATGGCGCCGGGCAGCGCCGTGACCGCCCGGCTGAAGAGCGTGAAGCGCTCCAGGTCGTCCGGGTGGCCGAAGAGGCCCTCGCGGTCGTAGTACTCGTCGCGCTCGACGAGGTACACGGGCACGTCGCCGTTGGCGATGGTCGTCTGCAGCAGCCCGACGACCACGTCCCGGCCGCCGAGAGGCACTGTCACGCCGGGGATCTGCTCCAGGGGTGACTCGGCCTGGTCGGCGACGCCGCGGTACTTGGGCATCACGATGCGCACATCGACGCCACGGTGCTGCAGCGCCTTGGGGAGAGAGCCGGCAACGTCGGCGAGGCCGCCGGTCTTGGCCAGGGGCGCGACTTCTCCAGCAGCAAGCAGTACCTTCATGTCTGATCTCCCTCGTTCTCCATGAGCGCGGCGACTCGTGTGATCACTGCGACTCCGCCCGGCGTCACCGTCACGCGCCTGCGATCTTCCTGTGCATCGTGACCGAAACACGCGCCGGCGGGAATGTGCACTCCCCGGTCCACGATGGCGCGCTGCAGCTTGGCGCCCTCGCCCACGCACGCTCCCGGGAAGAGGATGGAATCGGTCACCTCGGCGTCGCGCTCCACGCGCACGTGCGGGGACAGGACGGAGTGGGATATGCGGGCGCCGCTGACGATGCAGCCGCCGGAGACCAGAGAGTCGATGACCGCGGCGTCGGGACTGGACGTGAACAGCACCGTCTTGGCCGGGGGGCACTGCGCCATATGCGTGCGCACCGGCCAGTCCCTGTCGTAGAGGTTGAACTTCGGCTCGACGGCGACCAGGTCCATATTGGCCTCGTAGTAGCTGTCCAGGGAGCCGATGTCGCGCCAGTACGCGGGCTCGCCGGTGCGCTCGTCGCGGAAGTCGTACGCGAACACGCCGCTGGTGCCGACGAGGGCGGGAATGATGTTGCGGCCGAAGTCGTGCTGGGTGTCCTGGCGGGCGTCCTCGATGACGGCGCGGACGAGCACCTCGGTGGTGAAGACGTACACGCCCATGGAGCACAGAGCCATCTCCGAGTCGCCGGGGATCGTCGTCGGGTCGGCGGGCTTCTCTTCGAAGGCGACGATCCGGCTGTCCTCATCGACCCTCGCCACGCCCAGGTTGCTGGCCTGACCCCTGGGCACAGCTACGCAGGCGACGGTGAGATCGGCCTGCTTCTCGACGTGAAAGGCCAGCAGCCGCCCGTAGTCCATCTTGTACACGTGATCGCCCGAGAGGATGACCACGTACCGGGGCTTCTCCATCTGCAGGATGTAGATGTTCTGGAAGATGGCGTCCGCGGTGCCCTGATAGAACTGAGTGCGAGTCCTCTGCTGGGGCGGAACGGTGTAGACGAATTCGCCGAGCTCAGCGTTGAAGAGGGACCAACCGAGCCTGATATGGCGATCCAGAGACAGTGACCGATACTGGGTGAGCAGGTAGATTCTGCGGAGGCCCGAGTTGGCGCAGTTCGAGAGGGTGAAGTCGATGATCCGGTAGATCCCGCCCAGGAACACGGCAGGCTTGGCGCGGTCGCGCGTGAGGGGGTAGAGCCTCTCGCCCTCTCCGCCAGCCAGCAGCATCGCCAGCGCGTTTCGCACGGGATCAGCGGGTGACATGGCGTCGACCTAGGTGCCTTCCTGCTGGCCTGTCTCGCGGCCCCGGCTCCGCTCGAGGGCCGTCGCGATCTCACCGAGCAACTCCGTGGGATCGCCCGACTTGACCACGTAGGCATCGGCCGACCAGCTCTGGAACTCGTCCTTGAAGCTGGGGTAGGCCGTGTTGATGACGACAGGCAGCCTGGGATGGATATCCAGAATCTTCTCCATGGCCTCCAGACCATCCATGTCGGGCATTCCGATGTCGAGCACAACCAGGTCGATGGACTCGGAGGCCACCGTCTGCACGGCATCTCTGCCGCCGGCCACACAGATGACATCGTAGCCAGCATGTTCGAGCTCGGTCTCGAGCAGGGCACGCTGATGCTTGTTGTCTTCGACCACGAGAATCTTGTTTTTCAAGACGGTCGCCTCGCTTCGCTCTGCGCACGATGGCAGCCGGATCAGTCAGCCTGCCTGATGGGCAGATGGACGGTGAAGGTCGCGCCGGCCTCCGCGTTGTTGTCTGCTCGAACGCTTCCCCCGTGCTCCTCGACAATCTGCCGGGTAACGAACAACCCGATGCCCGATCCCACGGCCCTGGTAGTGAAGAACAGGTCAAAGATCTCGTCGCGTGCGTCCTCACTGATGCCAACGCCTGTGTCGCTGAACGAGATAGCCAGCGTCGAGTCCTGGCGCCACGTGCGTATGGTCAACTGCCCGCCGTCGGGCATGGCCTCGACGGCGTTCTTCGCCAGATTCAGAAAGGCCTGTTTCAGCTGGCCGGCGTCAGCCAGCGTCAGCGGGACATCGGGTGATAGGGCGAGCTTCAGCCGCCACGTGGAGCCGTCGACGCTGTCGCGCAGGAGCTGGCAGCTCTCCTCGATGCTCTCGTTGATATCAGTGGACGCGAGCCGGATCTCCCGGGGCTTGGCGACGTACAGGAGGTTGTCCAGGATCTGCTCGAGCCGGTCGAGCTCCTCAACGATGATTTTGGCGCTCTGCTCCGTGTTGGCGAAGTTGCCGGGTTCGCGCAGTATCGTGCGGGCAAAGCCGCCCACCGTGGTCAGCGGATTGCGGATCTCATGGGCGACGCGGGCTGACATCTCGCCCACGGCGGCCAACTGCTGTGCCCGCACGAGGCTCTCCTGGGCTTTCTCCAACTGCTCCAGCGTCTGCTGCAGCTCAGCGGCGCTGAGCTCGAGCTCCTGGTAGGCGGCGGCGTTCGCCAGGCCGATGCCGGCCTGGGCGGAGAACATGCCGAGCACTTGGAGGTCCTCGTCGGTTATGGGCCGGCCGCTGAAGAGGTTGTCGGCGATGATGAGCCCCAGCGGATCGTCGTGGGCCATGAGGGGCACGGCCACGAACTCGTTTGACTCCAGCAGCTTGCTGAAGCGGTCCGATACGCGCGCATCGGCCTGTGCATCCGAGATGACAATGGGCTGCTTGGTGGCGAGGGCTTCGGCGATGAACTGCTCGCCGTCGTCGAGCGAGAAGCTCATCGTGGTGACGATGCCGTGGAGCGGCATGCCCGCGGGGTCCACTTCCCCGTAGGCATCGAGGAAGTCTTGCAGGTTGTGATGGGCCTCCGCCACATCGGACCAGATGCGGTGCGCGTGATCGGCGCTCGCCGGGCCGACGGCCATGCGGCCCTCCAATCGGCCTGTGTCCTCGTCAATGAGCAGCAGGAAGGCGCGATTGAGCCCCAGCCCTATTGCCGGCCCGGCCGTGACGCACGTGAGTATGGCGTGCAGGAGGCGATCGGGGTCGCGCGTGCGCTGCATTGCCTGGCCGATCTCGTACAGCAGCGACAGGCCGTACGTGCGCCTCGCGACGCTCGTGACGTCGTCCCAGAGGAGGATTATCTGCCCAGCGTCGCCATTCTCGACGCGCCGAATCCTGAAGTTGAGCAGCCGTCTCTCGCCCGTGGGATCCGGCCAACGCACGCCATCAAACTCCCGCGATCCGCCCTCGCTCGCCACATGGTGGATGGCGTCCAGCAGCCCCTGCTGCTCGAGCACCTCCGGAGGGAACGTCTCCACGAGGTTCCTGCCCTCGACCGCTTCCGGGGTCGTTTCCCACTCGGCCAGGCACTTCTGGTCAGCGCGGAGGATCTTCAGGTCCGTGTCCAGCACGAGCATGGGTGAGGGCATGGACTCGATGATGCTCTCGTTGAGCGACGTCAGCCAAGCCAGCTGAGCCGTCCGCTCACGCACGCGTCGCTCGAGCTCCGCGGCCTGTATGCGTCGCTGTCGCTCCAGCTCGACGCGCTCGCTGACGTCGTGGAGGATCGCGAGGCCGATCGGGCCGTCGCCGACGTCGATGACGCTGGCGCTCACATCCACCGGCACGGTGGTGCCGTCTTTGCGGACGACGCGGACGCTGCGGGCCGATCGCGAGCCGCCATCGGGAATGGTGTCGAACAAGTGTCGGGAGAAGTCATCGTGGCCGTCGGGCCACAGGCGTGCCAGGCGCATGGCGCGCAGCTCGTCGCCGGTGTGACCGGTGAGCCTCTGGGTCTGGATGTTGGCCGAGATGATCTGCCCGGTCGTCGGGTCAACGGTGAAGATGGCGTCGCTGGCGTGCCGCAGGAGCTGTCGATGCCGCTCTTCGGACTGGCGCAGCTCCCGCTGCGTCATCTCGGCGTACAGCTCATTGACCCTCAGACGCAGCGTATCGATCTGGCTGCGTATGAGGCGGCATCCGGGACACGCGTCGTCGTCGGGGCGGCGTCCTCGGACGGCGTCAAGCAGACAGCGCTCCAGGAGTATCCAGGCGCGGTTGAAGTCGGCAGCATCGAGGCGGGCGGCATAGGCACGCTGTGCCAACTGCTCGAGGCGCTCGAAGGGCTCGGGCGTGCTGCGGTCTCTCATGCGCGCCAGGATGAGGCGGAGCATGTCGGTCATGCCCTCGGCGTACTGCTGGGTGGTCAGGCGCAGAGCGGGCGAGTCCTCCGAGAAGGCCCCGTGCATGCGCTCGGCCCAGTCCGTCGCGATGTCGGACAGACGTGGCTCGATAGCGTCGGCGACGGACGTGGTCAGCTCCACGTCAAGCTCCAGATCCTCGGGCTCGCCCATCTTCCCTCACCTCTGGACGCCGCACGACTCCATGGCCATGGGGCGCGACGGTCCGCGCTGCTACGAATCAGGAACGGCCGCGGTGTCGGCCGCAGCCTCCGGAGTGCGCTCGGCGCCGCATTCGCGCAGTCGCTCGGCGGCGAATTCGGGCGCCACCGGGTTGATGTAGAAGCCAGTGCCCCACTCGAATCCCGCCGTCCGGGTCACGCGCGGAAGCAGCTCCAGGTGCCAGTGGTAGTCATGGGGCAGCGTGCCCCAGAAGTCGGGGCGACCCGGACGCGGCACCGTGTTCGGCGCCGTGTGCAGCACGTAGTTGTATGGCGGGGAGTTCAGTGCCCGGGCGACGCGCCGCAGAGCATCTTGCAGCATGGCCCCGAAGTCCGCCAGGAGCGGCTTATCCATGAGACAGAAGTCGTGGCAGTGCTCCTTGGCGAGGATCACGACTTCGTACGGGAAGCGGGCAGCGAAGGGGCACAGAGCGACGAAGCCCTCCGACTCGGCAACGATGCGCTCCCCGCTGCGCAACTCCTGGCTGATGATGTCGCAGAACACACAGCGCTCCTTCTCCTGGTAGTACTGCCACGCGGCGCTGAGCTTGTCTTTCACGTTCTTGGGCGTGATGGCGAGCGCGATGAGTTGGGAATGGGGATGACTCAGCGACGCGCCCGCCCTCTGACCGTAGTTGCGGAACACCAACGCGAACCGCATGCGATCATCGCCGCGCAGATCGGTGATGCGCTCCTTGTACGCCATGAGGATGTTGAGCATGTGGGGCTCTGACGCATCGTAGAGCTCAAAGCGGTGATCGGGGCTTTCGATGATGACCTCGTGGGCGCCGATGCCATTCATCATGTCGTAGAGGCCAAGTCCCTGCCGGTCGAGCTGCCCCTCGATGGCGAGCGCGGGGTACTTGTTGGGCACGACGCGGACGTCCCAGCCCGGGGCGTTGGGTCTGCTGCCCTCGTCTCTGACTGCCCAGACCTCCTTGGGAGTCTTATCCTCGTTGCCAGCACAGAATGGGCAGAAGCCGCCCTGCGACTCAGAGCTCGGTGGATCGAATGAGAAGGGCCTGTCGCCGCGCTCGGCGGCGACGATGACCCATCTATCCAAGACGGGGTCTTTCCGTAGCTGAGGCATGAAGCGCGTTCTCCTATTCTGGCCCCCCGCGTCGCGTGCGGCAGCCGCAACGACGACCCCGGTGCGCAGGGGGCGTAATCATACAACTTCAGCCTCGTGCCGCCAAGGCCCCAGGCTACAGGCCGGGTCCGCCGCGGCGCTGTGCGTGTCACCAGGCGGGAACGGGGAGCCCGTGGACACCCGTGGGCCCGATGCGGGAGTTGGATAGGCTACGTGTGCAACGTGCCGTCCACGGCGCGCCTCCGGTGCACGTGCTCGCCCATGGTGCGGGAGTTGCGGGCGATGTCGGCGCACGCGCGCAACTGGACAGTCGCGACCCTTCGCCGGCCTTGAGCCATTGCACGCTCCTGGTACTGGTCATACCGGTCGCAGGCCGGAATGGATAAACGAGCGAAGGCTGGCCAGAAGCTGCGGTGCCTTCGCGGTGCGCGCGAGGAGTTCCTCTGCCCCGGTCCTGACGCCCGGGGCGGAAGGAAACTGCTGGCTGGGTCGCGAAGTGGACCGCTAGTGCGCCGTCACGTGTGTTTCTGTGATCCGCGGCACAAGTGCATGCCGGCGAGATCACAGCGTGTCATCCGATGGGCAGTTGACAAGAGAACACGCCCGGACCGACGTGGAACGTCTATACCCATCTATACCACCAGTGACGGTGCACTAGATGTTCAGGTAGAGCACCACACATCGAAGACGCGGGGCTGAGGAGGGCGAGAGGCAATGGCGGGCGCAGGCGGACGCGAACGGCTTGCAGCAGCGGTGGGAGCCATCGGCGGGCGCGGGTGTCCGCGTGAGGGCGGGTCACGGCTGAGGCCGACGGCCGCGCTCTGGTGTGTGGCGGTCCTTGTCTCGATGGTGTGCGCGCCGGCCGCGCATCCCGCCAACATCCCACGAGGACACGCTGTCACCCGTGGGGACATTCCTCTCCGCCGGGGGCCCCGAGGCATTCCCCAGTTTCGGTCCCCCAGGATCATCGACGTCGGTCCCGGCCTGCGCTCCCGGCTGCGTCCGACACCCAGCAAGCGCACCCTCCCACGCACACGGCTCATCGAGCGCGGTCTGATGGATGCCCGGGGCACCAGGCTGCCCCTGGAAGAGGGCCGCCAGGACACGTTCTGGGTCATCGACTTCACCGATTGGCCCGACTCGTACGACTATTACCAGACGACGGCAACGCTGCGGAAGAGGGGGCTGCACTGCTACGTATACCTCGAGGACGGCGCCCCGATCGAGGGGATCTTCATGACCGAGGAGGAGATACTGGACGCCATCAGGGACGAGTTTGACTACAACATCTACGATGCAGATCGCGCAACCTTTGGCTCCGAGTGGACGCCGGGGATCGATGGCGATCCGCGCATCACTATTCTCGTCATGGACATACCGGGGCCCTCATCGGGCGGCGGCCTCTTCATGGTGGCCGGCTACTTCAATGAGGAGGACGAGCAGCTCGCGAGCGAGGCGCCGCCGGATCAGAGATCCAATGAGCGCGAGATGTTCTATATGAACACGGGGCTGGCGAGCATGATCGAGTTCGATGAGACCTTCTACTACGTGATTGCCCACGAATTCCAGCACATGATCCACTGGAACTACGACCCCACGGAGGAGCTGTGGATCAACGAGGGCTGCTCGGAGTTGGCCGCCGAGGTGTGCGGGTATGCCAGCGATGTCGATGCGCTGACCTCCTTCGCCTACGGGTACGACAACTCGCTCACGGTGTGGGAAGACAAGGGGCACGACAACATCCTGGAGGACTACGGCGCGGGCTTCTACTTCATGGAGTACATGAAGGACAAGTACGGCGGCTGGGACACGGTGCGGGAGATCGTACAGGATCCGCTGCACGGGACCGCGTCCATCGAGTCGATCGCGGCGGCGCACGGGTACAGCCACAGCTTCGCC
>JASFTE010000124.1:0-9829 GCA_050114035.1 Armatimonadota bacterium
GGCCTCGAGCAGCGCCTTGGAAACACCCAACATGGGC
Source organism: Armatimonadota bacterium (assembly GCA_050114035.1). Classification (GTDB taxonomy): domain Bacteria; phylum Armatimonadota; class Zipacnadia; order JAUWAU01; family JAUWAU01; genus JAUWAU01. The sequence goes on from JASFTE010000124.1 coordinate 38, forward strand.
TTCACGCCGAGGGCAGCGGCCATGGCGGCCATGTCGCGCTTGAGCTGCTGCTGTTCCTGAGCGGACATGTCGCCCTTCTCGAGCTGCTCGGCCATCACCGCCATCTTCTCGGCCGCCTCGGCGAACTTCGCGTCCGCCAGCTCCTTGGCGAGCTCCTTGGCGGCCTTGGATTCGAGCTTCACGTTCTTGAGCTCGGCGAGGGCCTGGCCCATCGACGGGGGCGTGTTCTTGCGCGCCAGCTCCGCCTGCTTCTGGCGGATCTCCTCCGTGAGCTTCCGGGTCTTGAGCAGTGCCTGCTTCTTGGAGAGCCGGGCACGCTCGAGCTCGCGGGCGAGCTTTGCGGCCTTCTCAGCCGCCTCCTTGCTGGCCGTCAGGTCCTTGCCATCCGCCTCGCGCCTGATCTCCTTGGCGATCTTCTCGAGCGCGTCGCCCTGCTGCTTCATGCTCTCGCGCACGGCGATCTCGGCAGGGGTCATGAGCAGGTGCATCTGGGGGACGAAGGTGAGAGCGGCGAACACCGCGCCGGCGACGCAGAGGTATCGCACATCCTTGGGCAGCCGATACGGATACACGCGAGCCGGCTCAAGCCCCTCTGCCGCCTCGCCGGCATCAGCCATCAGCTCGGGGATGAGGCCGGGGCGATCGGACGCGCCCAGGAAGCAGACGCCGCTGCTGAGCCGCTCGCGCAGCGCCAGCCGGCTGTCGGTGAGGGCGGCGGCCTGCGCCGGCGTGATGCGCAGGAGCAGGCCCCAGAGGAGTCCGGCCAGGGCCCCGAGCGCGACGAGGGCGCCGGCCAGGATGTACACGGGCTGGAAGAAGCCGCCGAAGATGGGGTAGACGGGCCGTGCCTTGTGCAGCAGCATGAACACGACGCACAGGCCGGCGGCGACGGTCACGCAGCGGGCGACGCGCGACCGTATGTAGAGCCCCTGCAGTCGCCCTGCAAGGTGCTCCACCTTCGCGCGCAGTCTCTCCTCATCGGACATGCGCCTCACCGCCTCTTGCTATACCTGACGCACGCCACGCGTGTTTGGTTCCGGGCGTGTGCACGCGCGGGGCCGGCTGTCACCGCAGTTCGGCCTCTCGCTCCAGGCGCCACCGGGCGCCAAACAGCCCCGCCGCGGCGAGCCAGGCGAACACGATCCACACGATGGCGGCCCGGCCGACCATTTCGACAGGGCCGTGCGGACTCGGGTCGACTCTCGCCAGTCCCAGCACGGACACAAACCAGAGGCCATGCTGCGCGATGAGGTACGTGCCGAGAGTAACCGCGTACGCCCATGCGGTCGCGCTGGCGATGTTGGGGCAGATGGCACTGAGGAAGATGGAGGCGCAGGCCGCAAAGATGGCGGACAGCGGTGCCGTGAGCCAGTGCAGGAAGCTCTGTGTCCAGTACCCCCACTGGTCGCGACCGACGTCCACGACCGATCCAACGAGCGCAAAGAACGTGGACAGACACAGGCAGGGCACGACTGCCAGGATGACGGGCAGGAGGGAGGGCGCGAGCTTGCCGATGACGATCTGCCACGAGGTCACGCGCGTGATCATCAGCATCTCGAGCGTTCTCTGCTGTCGCTCCCTCGCCAATGTGCCCGCGGTCAGCGCGGGCGTGATGAGCAACGCGGCGGCGGCGGCGACTACGTACCCCATGACGCTGGCTATGACCGGATAGGCCTCAGTCCAGTACTCGCGCTCGTAGAACCCGAAGCTGGCGGCAAGGAGCATGAGCACGACCAGACCGCCGACGGTGATGGCCGGGACGATCCACAGCCGTCCGCGCCGCCAACGGAGGCGCATCTCCTTGTCCAAGATGGGATTCTCGAGTGTGTGTTGCGCGAGCCAGTTTCGCAACGATGTGTCGTCCTTCGCCCGTCAGCGCCCGTAGTACGGGCCGGGTGCAGCGCCCGGCGGGGGCACGGGTGTCTGGGGGGCCAGAGCCCGGGCGCGCCGCATGGCGGTGGCCACCGCCGCGATCGCCATGAAGAGCACCGTCAGTGCGGCCAAGACAGCTATCGTGACGACGTGAAATGGGACGATGCCCTGGAACGCCAGGGCGCCGTCGAATGCCTCGTTCATGGCCTCGGGCGTGGCCACATCCAGGAGCGCCACGAGGGGGTCGAGGTACGTCAGATTGACTACCCACGGATAGTCGGCCGGCTGAGATCGGACTGCCCGCGTCGTGGCCCACATCGCCCCAAACCATGGGGGCACGGCAAGAGTGACGAACATGAGGCCGTAGGCGACTCCGGCTGCCGCGGGCCGCTTCCCGAACAGCGCGAAGAGGGCCCATGTGAGCGCGATGCAGCACAGCGTGCCCACGAGGCCGATGGCAAGCACGGCAGCGACGGCCCCCCAATCGGCGAGCCAGGTGCTCGCGCCCCCGAGCCAGAGCCCAAGCACGAGGATGGGGACCGAGATCACCAGGATGGCGAGGAGATACAGGGTCCCGTTGAGCGGGCCGGGCCGGAGGATGCGCAATGGGCTGAGGGCTGCCCGGATGCGCAGCCATGTCGTGCCCAACTCCGCGACGCGGAACTCCTCGCTGGTGCACATCATCGGGGCCAACAAGCCGATCCCGGTAAGCACCACGGCCACAAACGCCGCCGCCCCGCCGGGGTGGAATCCGGCGGCGCCGCCCGCGGGCGGCGCACCGGTGAAGGTGGGCGTCATGGCCCACACCCAGCCCATCACGAGGAAGGCGGTGAGCAGCAACAGGAGCATCAGCAGCAACCTGGCGCGCCACGGCTCGCGCTCGCGGAAGTAGGTCCCCAGCCGGTCCACGGCCATGGTCAGCAGGAGAAGGCTGCCGACGATCCCGACCGCGGCGCCGGTGAGCCACGCGGGGACAGAGGTGGAATAGGCGAAGAAGCCCACATAGTCGCTGCCGTAGAAGATGGCCAGGAAGGGGTTGAGGCACACGAAGGGCGTCACTGTGGCGCCCATGGGGGCGGCGGACGGAATGCCGGCTATCAGCGTTCCCACCAGGTACACGAAGACGAACGTGAATGTCAGGATGGTGGCGGGCACGGTCCGCGTGACGAGAGTGGAGCTCAGGATGCCCATGGAGCCGACAACGAAGGCGCAGAACATGAGGGCCAGGTACGATGAGAGTACCTCGAGCGGGGCCACCCCGCCCAGCAGGAAGCACACGCTCACCAGCGGCAGGGCCGTGAGTAGGAGCAGGAGCGTGAAGGAGACCGAGGATGCCAGCCGGCCCCAGACGACGGTGCTGGGAGTCAAACGGGTCACCACGAGCATGTCGAAGGTCTGCTGTTCGTGCTCGATGGTGAGGGCGCCGGCGGTGAAGGCCGGCACGAACAGGACCACGATGCCCGCCTGCGTCACGAACAGCCCGGTGTAGAAGGCACGGCTGAGATCCCTGCCGGGACTCATGGATACGCCGCTGCCGCCTCGAGATGTCTCCTGCTTCCCGTAGTACACGCATGCCAGCACGACGGCGATGATGGACAGATAGACGGCGAGCAGCACGTAGGCGCGCGCCCCGCGCATGCGCGTGCGCAGGTCGCGGACGAGCACAGGATTATCGAGTGCCGCTCTCACACGATAGCGCAAGCGGTATCGGCCTTCCGGTGGCGGCGGGCGCCTACGACACAATGCCGCGGGTCATCTTCATGAAGATGTCCTCGAGGTCGGCCTCCTCCTCGGAGAAGGAGGTCACGGATATGCCCGCGCCCACGAGGCGCTGCAACAGCTCGCCCATCTGCTCCCGATCGCCGATGTACTCCACCAGCAGCGTGTTCTCCTGTTCCACCGCGCGTACGTTGCCAACGTTGGGGATGGGCTCGATGATCTCCCGGGCGCGCTCCACGTCCGAGACGACCTTGATGACGATCGTGATGTGCCCCGAAACCTGCTTCAGGATCTCCTGCACGTCGCCGCTGACCACGAGCTGTCCGTTCTCAATGATGCCGATCTTGTTGCAGAAGTCGGAGAGCTCGGCGAGGATATGGGAGGAGATGAAGATCGTCTTCCCCATGGCCTGCAGCTCTTTGAGCAACTCGCGTATCTCGATGCGGGCGCGCGGGTCGAGCCCGGAGGCCGGCTCGTCGAGCAGCAGGAGCTTCGGGTCGTGCACCAGCGTCTTGGCCAGGCACAGCCTCTGCTTCATGCCGCGCGAGAGCTCCTCGACATACGCATCCCGCTTGCCCGTGAGATCCGTGAGGGACAGGACGTCGTCAATTATCTGCGGTCGCCGGCTGCGCTCGATGCGGTAGGCGGCGGCGAAGAAGTCCAGGTACTCCCACACCTTCACGTCGTCGTAGACGCCGAAGAAGTCGGGCATGTAGCCGATGAGCCCCCGCACATCCTCCTGATGCGTCCGGATGTCGTGGCCCTCGACGTACGCCGTCCCGGCCGTGGGCTTGAGCAGTGTCGCCAGCATCTTTATCGTCGTGGTCTTGCCGGCGCCATTGGGGCCGATGAAGCCGAAGATGTCGCCCTCCTCGAGCCCCAGCGACAGATTCCACACGGCCGTGACGTTGCGGAACTGCTTCGACAGCCCTTGCGTCTCCAACATCATGATGCCCACCCCTTCGACCGGCGGCGGTGCGCGCCGCTGCCTACTGCCGGCGCCGCAGCAGCAGTGTTGAGAGAACAAGCAGCACGGGCATGGCCAGGATCTGCAGGCTCAGCGTCACCGCCCAGACAGGGACGCTGCCAAAGGCGAAGTCGCTCGACATGTTCTCCCACTGGGTGACAGACACGACGCCCATGATGGGGTTCAGGTAGCTGAACAGCAGGTCGTTCACCTGTGATCGGGTCACCTCGTACACCAGGAAGTCCGCCACCGTCACGACGATGCACAGCAGCGCCACGGTCACGTAGGCGGCCGCCGTCGCCTGCATTGTGCGGCGGAAGACGCACGACCAGAACAGCCCCATGAGCCCGAAGAAGGTGCCGGTGGTGGCCAGCAGCGCGTACGTGCATACCAGCTCGTCCGGCGCCACGCCGCCGAACATGAAGCAGACGCTCAGAACAGGCGCCGACGATATGATGAGCAGCCCGATGTACCCCAGCGCCGAGCCCAGCTTGCCGAGCAGAATGGCTCCGGGCTTGAGCTTCGTGACGAGCAGCATGTCGAGGCTGCGCTGCTCGTGCTCGCCGCTGATGGCGCCGGCCGTGAAGGCAGGCGCCAGCAAGCACACCATGCTGACCTGCAGCGTGGAGACGCCGAGAAACAGCGCCCGCCCGAACTCCGCGCTCTGTGCGGTCCCGTAGCCGGCGCGGCCGCGCCGGGCCTGATCGGCCGTGAAGATGCTGTGCATGATGGCGCTGAGCGCGATCATCAGGGCCACGTAGGCGAGCAGGATGACGGGCCCCCGCACGCCCCGCATGCGGCTGCGCATCTCTTTTGTCAACACAGGATTCTCGATCATCGGCCAATGGCCAGCCACCATCCGCGCACGCCGGATCTGCGCTACCCTCGTCTGCCGCTCACCTTGACGCCCAATCCCCGTATCTCTGCCGCGTTGTCCCCGCCTGTCTTCTCTAGCCTGATCCGGACGGCCCCCTGAGGCAGGCGCAGTGTCCGCTGCGGATTCGGCACGGGCACCGAGTTGCTCTTCTCCTTCACCGCAGACAGGGGAAGCCAGCGCGATCCCGTCGCATCCCACATGGACAACCGTACGCCCCCACCCTTGCGGTTCAGGCACACCTCCATGCTGTCAGCTATGATGTCCCTGCCACTGATGGGCAGGTGCACATCAGCTTCGAGCCAGCCGCCGCTCAGATGTATGGCGCCGTCCTGTGCATACTCCACATCGCGGGGCTGCGCGGCATCGCGCAGGACGACCGTCGTCAGGTTGGCGGGGATGTGGAACTCAGGACCCGCGGCGCGGATGGGTATGCGCAGCGCCAGGACGGCGGCGTGGGCCTCATCGTCGCTGCCGGGTTTGAGCCCCACGATGTCGCGGCGGGCGCCGGCGATCCAACCGACCACCAACAGCTCCCCGCGCGGGGTCCGGCCCCGGAGCTGCCGTCCGACGTCCAGAAGGGCGTTGGCCGTCTCCAGCTTGATCTTGCGCTCGATGTCGTCCCGCGAGCCGCCCTCCGCGTCGCCCATCAGCAGGCGCCTGCCCTGGCCTTCGCTGGCCGTCTGGGTCAGTTGACTGAGCAGCACGGTGAACGAGGCGGAGTCGCCGGACGGAACGTCGCCGATCACGATGCTGGCGGGCCCACGGATGACGGCGCAGCGCTCGAGCGCAAAGGGGGTGTTGTTCGTGATCCGCCCCTCGATCGTGTCGTCGGGTGTGAGACGGGCCTCCGCCAGGATCCCCTTGCCGAGATCCACGAGGCCCTGCGAGTGAAGCACCTTCATGGCCCACATGTCGATATGCAGCCGGGGGACGGACAGCGTATCGCGCTCGAGCACGAACAGCCGGCTCGCAGTGGCGGCGCCCGGGTTGGCGACGGCCTCCGTGAGGGTGGCATGCCGATCCCTCATTGTCACGCGGTACCGGGTCCGGCTCGGCGAGAAGATCCCGATGTAGTCGTTCGTCACCGCGGTGCTGGAGCCGGGCCGGGCCTGCACGATGGCAGCCTGAGTGAGCAGCACCTTGCCGCCCTTCACGCTCCGGCCGATCATGTAGGCGCCGACGCTGAACACGATGACGATCAGGGGCGTGGTGACCCACGACCATTCCCGCTTGTCCAACGCCTTGAGGACGAAGTAGTTGATGGGCACCAGGACCAGGACGTACAACACCAGGAAGGCGCCCACGAGGCCGAAGGACGGCACCTCCATCTGCGGGATCTCGTGGACGGCGTCGGCGAGGGTCTGAGCGCCCTCGCCCCGGGGCTGCATGCCAGGCATCGGCACCACGGCTCCCCATGCTCCGCCGGCCGTGGTCCACGCATTCTCCGGCAGCCGCCATGTAGTCGGCCCGGCCGTCAGGATGTCGCGCCACAGCTCCGTCATCCCCTCGGCCCAACCGCGTGCGGGCTGTCGGCCCGTGTCGAACGCGAGGAAGAACACGCGCCCCAGGTCATGGCGGCCCTCGACGACGAGGGGCACGCCCTCCTGGCTGGCGAGGACGCTCCCCGAGCGCTGCACCGACCGCGCCACGAGCACGGTTCCGCCGGGAGGGGGAGGAATGCCGTACCGTCGCGCCACGCCGTCCAGTCCCGATACCGTTCCAGGCCCGACCACGCTCACGGGGAGCATCTTCTCGACGAATGAGTCCTTGAGGACCCCGGCGCTGCCGCCGGCGGTGACCACCAGTGTCCCGCCCGCGGCCACCCACCTGGTCAGCGCGTCGGCCTCCTCGGGACTCACCCTGGCGGGCCGGAATCCCTGCAGGATGACGACGTCTATACTGTCATATCCCTGAGCGCGCGTGGGCAGACCGGCGCCTCCGGCAACAGAGATCTGCTCGGTGTTGTGCACGGCCAGCCACACGTTGCCGATGGCCGGCATGGTCATGGCAGAGGCGTACTCGTTGGGGGACTGGCCCGTGGGACGGATCTGCGGCGGCGCTGCCGGCAGCCGGAGGCCGGCCAGGGCGATGGGGCTCGAGGGCCGAGCACCGACCAGCGCAACGATCGTGTCTTCGCGGTTGTGGGAGCGGATCTGGGCCTCGCGGTCGATGGGACGGCGACCAGGCAGGCGCAGTCGCACGTTCACCTTGCCGCCGCCTGAGAAGCCCTCGTTCAGGGCGTAGAGGGTGTAGGCCGGCTGGGATCCGCGCGGGAGATCGACGGGGGTGCTGAAGGTGGTGAGCCTGCCGGCGCCTTCGCTGACGATCTCGAGGCTGCCGGGGGACCGGGGGCCGGTGTTGCTGATGATGGTGGTGACGGCGAACCAATGCCCCTCCTTGACGTTCCCGTCGAAGGCGGGCAGCACCGTCACGTCGAGCCCGGGCTGTGCCACTGCCGCGGCGGCCCACAAGGCCAACGCGACGTGCAACAGCTTCCCAGCGCCTGCGCACGTCGTCCTCGGTCTCACGGCTCAGACCCCTTCTCGCTTTGCGGGCGTCCCCTAGCCCGACCTATGCATGAAAGTGTCGATGTGAGCGGTTTTGGGTTGTGTTGATGGGCGGCGTCATGGTGTGAGTGTGTCGCCGGGACCGTGAGCCCGCTTGGGCACGGGTTTTGGGACTTTATCGGCCGGGAAGGGCCTCGTGGCCCGTTTCGGGCCGGTGCTCACGCTCCCGAGGGGTGCCATCGCTTCGGGTGTACTGGGTGGATCCGAAAAGCCCGTATCACGCCCATACAGGCGGTGGGAGGCCCGAAATCCGCCTCCACAGCTCCCGCAGCCAATCGGCATACGGCCAGTTCGTGCACAAGTGAAAACACACCGTCCGGACCGTCCGCGTCACCCGGGCGGCCACCTTCAACAGCAAGGGCCGCAAGCTCTCCATCTGCCGCCGCTTGAGCTCCGGACCGCACGCCTGCTCCCGAAACAGGTGCACCAGGTTGTACGCATGGCAACTCAACTGCAACCGAAAGCCGTTCGCCAGGAAGCGATGGCAACTGAGCCGATCGCCGGAGAACCCATGCTTGAGCTCCTTGATCCGATTCTCCGGCTCCCCGCGACCAGCGTAGGTGCGATACACCTGCCGCGCCCGGCCTCGCATGTTCGTCACCACGAATCGCACGTTGCTGCCCTTGCTGGTGCACTCCAGCTTCACCACCACCCGCCGGCTTCTGTCCCACGTGCCTGCCCGATACCGAAAGCTGGTATACCGCCGCTGCGGGCGGTGGGTTTTCGCACATCGCGCCACCATCTGCTCCAGGTACGGCCTGGCATGCTCCTGCAGCACCGGGTTGGTGCCAATGCCAATGACGTACTCCACCTGCCGGCGCTCGCACAACTTGTACATCTCGGGCGTGGCGAATCCGGCGTCGGCCCGCACCACGACCCGAGCCTTGGGCAACGCCCGCTGCAGCCGGCGCACCACGCGCTGCACCTGCCCCCTCGCCCCCTGGGTCGCCGATGCGTTGCCCTTGCGCAGCACCGCGCTGACAATGCAACCCGTCTCCCCCTCGATCACCAGCAGCGGATGGTACATGTGCTGCCCAAAATGCCCATGAAACAGCGCCAACTGCTGGCTCCCGTGGCACGGATCGTCCGTCGGGTCCACATCGATGAACAGCACCTTCGGCGACCGCTGCCGCGTGGCAATGAACGTGTCCAGCAGCAACTTGTTCAGCTCGTCAATTTCCCGCCGAGTGACCCGATTCTCCAGCCGCGTCAGCGTCGCCTGGCACGCCAGCGGTGTGTCCACATCCTTGCGCCCAGCCACCACCGCAAAAGTGGGATCGTACCGCAGCGCCTGGGCGTCGTTGCAGTCCTCGTACCCGGCGATGAGCTGGAAGAGGCGCTGTCGGAGCATCTCCACATCCGGATGCTGCACCTTCCCTGGCTGGCGCGGATCCTGCAGACACCCAGCGATGCGTTCCGTCAAGCCCAGGTGCTCATCGAACTGCCGCACCGGCAGCACTCCGGCGTCGCTGGTCAGGGTGCCGCCGTCAAAATCAAGCTTCACCTTTCCGCCCGGCCAGAAGGAAAACGTCAGTTGCTCGCTCAATTCTTGTGCCAACGGGATCGCCTCCGGCGCCGCTGTGGTTGTGCTTCTTCACACTACCACTTCGCCACCGCAGGCATCCCGTTCCTGCTTTTTCAAAGAGCTTCATGCATTATGCAGGCTAGGCCCTACCGCGACCTGCTCCGCGAGCGCGTCCTCGACCCGCTCAAGCTGACATCAACCGGCTTCTCCGAGCTCTGCACCCACCCCGAGCTCGCGCGGTCCTACTCCGTGGAGCACGACGAGC
>JASFTE010000125.1:0-9804 GCA_050114035.1 Armatimonadota bacterium
AATCCCTCCTTATGTGAGAGCTGCTGCACGCTGGCAGTCACTGCCATACGGCGCGCAGCAGCTCTTTTTGTTGTCTGGGACGGCACGCCCTTGAGACAGGGGGATGTCTCTTGACCCGCCGAGCCCGCCCGGACAGGCCCTCAGACGCGTGGGAGTGGCTCGCGCGCCGGGAACGGCCGCTGCTGGCGCCCAGCGATGCGCGCGCCGCCTGCCGCATCGCCGTCGTGTACCCGAACACCTACCATGTGGGCATGTCGAGCCTCGCCATGCACGCCCTGTACCGCCTGCTCAGCGGCGCTCCGCGGGTCCGCTGCGAGCGGGCGTTCCTTGCGTCACGCCGCCCGGGCCACGCGCCCACCGGCTCCGCCGGGCCGGTCTCCTTCGAGACGCAGACGCCGCTCGCCCGCTTCGACGCGCTCACCTTCTCCATCGCCTTCGAGCTCGACTACCTCAACGTCCTGAGAATGCTCGACGAGGCCGGCGTTCCGCCGCTATCCCGCCACCGCGAGCACCGCCACCCGCTCCTCATGGCCGGCGGCGTCGCCCCGTCGGCGAATCCCCAGCCCGTCGCCGACATCTTCGATGCCATCGTCATCGGCGAAGTGGAGCCCATCGCCGACGCGCTCACCAAGGCGCTCTCCGAGGCTCTCCCGCGCGCCCGGCGAAGCGGAAACGGGCGTCAGGCGGCCCTCGACGCCCTGGCGGAGCTCCCTGGCGTCTACGTGCCGAGTCGCCTCGAGCCGGGAGGCGCCATCACGAAGCTGACAGCGGAGGACCTGGACGAGCACGAGACCGCCTCCGCCATCCTGACCCCCGACACCGAGTTCGCCAACTCCTTCCTGGTGGAGGTGGGCAGGGGCTGTCCGCGGGGCTGCCGCTTCTGCCTGGCCGGGCACATCTACCGGCCATTCCGGCAGCGCTCCGTCCCCGCACTTCTGAGAATGGCCGACTTCGGACTGGAGCACACCCGCCGCATCGGGCTCGTCGGCTCGGCTCTCTCCGACTACCGCCGCCTGGAGGAGCTCGTCACTGCTCTCCGCGCGCGCGAGGCGGACATCTCGACCTCGTCCCTGCGCGCCGAATCGGTGACGCCGACGCTCCTGCAGGCGCTCGCGGACAGCGGACAGCGCCAGATCACGCTCGCGCCCGAAGCTGCCACGCCGCGCCTGCGCCGGCTGCTGGGCAAGCCCACGCCTGACGACCGCTTCGACGCCCTTGTCGATATGGGCCTTGCCCGCGGCATCCGCGCCTACAAGCTGTACTTCATGATTGGCCTGCCCACCGAGACCGGCGAAGACGCAATCGCCATCGCCGACTGCATGCGTCGGCTCGAGAGCGCCTTCCCGCGGGCGCGCTTCTCCGCCGCCGTGTCGCCCTTCGTGCCCAAGCCCCACACGCCGTTCCAGTGGGCCCCGATGCCCGACGTCGATGCCCTCGACAGCCGGCATCGGGCTCTGAGGGACGCCTTCGCCGGCCTCCGGAGCGATCTGGCCCTCGACAGCCCCCGCTGGGCCTACATACAGGCGGCGCTGTCCCGCGGCGGCCCGGAGCTGGCGGAAGTGCTCCCTGCAACCCACCAGTCTGGCGGCAGTGCGCGCGCCTTCCTCCGCGCCCTCCGCGAGCACGATCTCGATCCCGACGCCGCCTTCGCCCCCTGCGCGGGCCCAGACGCGCCCCTCCCGTGGGACATAGTAGACGCAGCGCCGGGCGCTGGGGGAGTGGAGCGGGCGAAGCAGCGCCTCTGGCGCCAATGGCAGCAGGGGCTGACCGGCGCATAGCGACAGCGACCTCGAAAGGTCGCCCCAACCTCCTCCGCGAATCACGCTCTTAGGCTCTCCACGCCAGTCGTGCCAGCGGACGGAGGCATCGCCCATGCTGCACACCGCGTCTCTGGACGAGATCCGCGCCGGCAAGGTCACGGACGTGTACTTCGAGCGCGCTCTCGCCGCCATCGAGGCCGCCGGGCTCGACAGGGAGGTCGCCGCCGAGATCACGGCGTCATCGCTCCCGCGCGGGTATGACTGGGCGCTCCTCACGGGGATAGAGGAGGCCGCCGCGGTCCTCGAGGGACTCGAGTGCGACGTCGAGGCTATGCCCGAGGGGACGCTGTTCTACCCGGGCGAGCCCGTCATGCGCCTCTCCGGCATGTACTCCCGCTTCTGCGTGTATGAGACGTGCCTGCTGGGCTTCCTGTGCCAGGCGTCCGGCATTGCGACGAAGGCCGCCCGCATCAGGCTGGCGGCGGGCGAGAGAACCGTTATCAGCTTCGGCGCCCGCCGCATGCACCCGACCATCGCGCCCATGATCGAGCGCAACGCCTACATCGGCGGCTGCGATGGCGTCGCCGTGGGGAAGACGTCGGAGTTCGTGCCCGTCGAGGCCTCCGGGACGATGCCGCACGCGCTCGTGCTGTGCGCCGGGAGCCTCGCCGACGCCCTCAAGGCCTTCGACGCGGCGAATCCGCCCGACGTGCCGCGTGTGGCGCTCATCGACACCTTCGAGGACGAGAAGTTCGCCGCGCTCATCGCCGCTGAGACCCTCGGCGAGAAGCTCTCCGGCGTACGTCTGGACACCCCGAGCTCGCGCCGGGGCGACTTTGGCGCCATCATGCGCGAGGTGCGCTGGGAGCTGGATGCCGCCGGCTTCGAGCACGTCGAGATCTTCGCCAGCGGCGGCCTCGACGAGGATACCATTCCCGCGCTGAATGAGATCGCCGACGGCTACGGCGTGGGGACGTGCATTAGCAACGCGGACGTGATCAACCTCGGGCTCGACATCATTGAGATCGAGGGAGAGGCCATCGCGAAGCGCGGCAAGCTCTCGGGCCGCAAGGCGCCCATGCGCTGCGACCGGTGCGGCGCCCACGGCGTGGCCCCCGAGGCCGACGACACGCCGTGCCCGCAATGCGGCCGTCCCGCCCGCTCCGCACTGGAGCCGCTCACGCACGCCGGCGAGCTGGTGGCCGAGCTGCCGTCGGCGGAAATGATACGGAGCCGGGTTCTGGAGCAGCTCGAGGCCCTCTCCGAGCGGGGCGAGGGCGACTAGCACAGCACCGCCTGTAGTGGACCCGGCTCCCGCCGCGGGTACCCTTCTTGCCGGAATGACCACTCCGCGAGGTGAGTTATCTTGGCAAAGGGCAAATGTGCGCTGCTGGTCATAGACATGCTCAACGACTTCATTGAGCCTGATGGCGCCCTGTGCATCGGCCCGGGCGGGAAGGCCATCGTGCCGGCAATACGCGAGCAGATCGCCGGCGCCCGGGAGCGTGGCGAGCCGGTGATCTACGTCTGCGATCGCCACCGGCCGGACGATGCGGAGTTCGCCGATTGGCCGCCGCACTGCGTCGCGGGCACCGAGGGGGCCGAGGTGGTCGATGAGCTGGCGCCGCGGCAGGGCGACATCATCGTGCCCAAGCGCCGCTTCAGCGGCTTCAATGGCACCGACCTCAATCTGACGCTCCGAGAACTGGGCGCAGACACGTTGACGCTTGCCGGGTGCTGTACGAACATCTGCATTCTGTACACCGCCGCCGACGCGCGCATGGCGGGGTTCAATGTACGAGTGCCGCAGGACTGCGTGGCCACGTTCGACGACGAGACGCAGCAATTCGCGCTCAGGGAGCTGGAGCGCACGCTGGGAGCGGAGGTGTCCTGAGCCGCATCGCCGGCCCGTCGGCGGAGCGAGATGCGCGGCGAAAGCGTTGGGGTATGTGGAGAACGACATGAGCATCGCGCAGGCGCCCAGGGTACTCCTGGTAGACGAGAACGACGCCGAGCGCCAGGTCGTCCACGAACTGCTCGCGCAGCAGGGGTACGACGTGGTCGATGCCCGCCGGTCGGAGGACGCTATCGCCGCGCTGGGGGAGCAGGCATTCGACATCGCCCTGTGTGACATCTGCGGCGCCCACGACGAGCGCATGCCCCTCGTCGAGCAGCTTGCCCGTGAGTGGCCCGACATGGCGGTGGTGGTGCTCTGCACGCACGGCGCGGTCGAGGCCGCGGACGAGGCCGTCGCCAGGGGCGCCAACGGGTACGTCACCAAGTCATGCCCGGGCGACATGATCATCCACCGCATCGACCAGGCGGTCAGAGCGCGGGAGCTGATGCGTCAGAACCGCGACCTCCGGGAGGCGATGCTGGAGGTGCACGGCGCCCGGCAGCTCGTTGGCGAGAGCGACCAGGTCCGGGAGCTGCATCGCCTCATCGACCGGGTCGCGCCCACCAACGCCTCGGTCCTCATCACCGGCGAGAGCGGCACCGGCAAGGAGCTCGTGGCTCAGGCGCTCCACGAGCAGAGCCATCGCGCAGACGAGCCGTTCATCAAGGTGAGCTGCGCGGCGCTGCCCGAGGACCTGCTCGAGGTGGAACTGTTCGGCCACGAGCGCGGCGCCTTCACGGACGCCTACGAGGCGCGGCCGGGACGGTTCGAGCTGGCCGACGGCGGCACACTGCTGCTGGACGAGGTGGGCGACACGTCGCCCACGATCCAGGTGAAGCTGCTGCGGGTTCTGCAGGAGCGCGAGTTCGAGCGCGTCGGTGGGCGCGATACGATCCGATGCGACGTGCGCATCGTCGCCTCCACGAACCGCGACCTGCTTGATGAGAACCAGAGCCCGCCCTTCCGGGAGGAGTTCTACTATCGGCTGAACGTCATCCCGATCCACGTCCCGCCCCTGCGGGAGCGCACGGGCGACATCCGCGTGCTCGCCGGCCACTTCCTCGACAGAGCCCGGCGGGAGCTCGGCAAGCGGCTGGAGGGCATCCAGGAGAGAGCGCTGGCTCTGCTGGAGCGCTACCCGTGGCCGGGGAACGTGCGGGAGCTGGAGAACGCCATCGAGCGCGCGGCGGTCCTGGCGACCGGGCCGGCGCTGGCCCCGGCCGACTTCGCCTTCCTCAGGAGCGAGACGCCGGCGGCGACGCGGCCGCAGACGCTGCGGGATGTGGAGGCCGAGCACATTCGCCACGTGCTCCGCGGTACCAAGGGCAACCGCAGCGAGGCGGCCGAGATCCTCGGCATCCACCGCGACACCCTCTACCGCAAGATCCGCCGCTACGGGATCGGCGCTGATTGACCGCAGACGCCCCCGCCACCGCGTCACACTGCCGTCGAGGCCTGCCACCGACTCTCCTCCCGCACAGCCAACGCCGTGCAGCCTGCCAGCAGCAGCGGCCCGCAACTGAAGATGGCCATCGGCGCCATGTCCACCGTGGTCAGCAGCAACACCAGGTCGGCAGCCAGTGCCGCTATACCCACCACCAGCAGCCGGAAGCCCCAGGACGCCTGGCGCAGCAGGCCGATCCCCGCGATGCTCAGGGCGAGCAGGGCCACTGCCATGCCGAAAACGCCCGCGGCCTGGAGGACGGCGGGCCCCCCACTGGATGGGCCGGCAGCGAACTCCACCACCGCCAGCATCCCAAGGCCAATGGCGGCAGGCAACACGAACGCCACCAGCGGAATACCAGCGCGATGCGACAGACCAGGTGGCCTCACCATGAGGCCGAGCACGAGCCCCGCACCGAGGCCGATGAGGGCCGCGATGCCGGGGATCGGGCTGCCTCAGCCGCCGCCGACACAGCCGGTGACGAGCCCGCCGAGCATCAGCCCCGCGAGGCCTCCGCTGAGTACGCTCCCAACGACGATGCCCGTACGCATCAGGCCCATGGCGCTTCACCTGCCAGACGGGCGCTGCCCCTGCTCCGCACCCGAGTCCTACCAGTAATACGTCTCGCTCTCGTCGGTGGTTTCCCCCGGTCCGCCCGCTGCGCCTCCCGCGAGCCCTGGAGGAGCGTGAGGAAGATATAACAGATATGTAACAAGTCAACATAACACGTGGATTGCTTGATGACCTGCAGAAACCTCACAAGCCTCACAAGCTACATTTTGGCGCTCTCTGGGCCTGTGCGGGGCGATCCGGGAGTGAGGTGTGTGTAGTTTTTGGAGTTCATCTACCAGCAGTTCCGAAGCTGTTTGTCCCCGTTTGCAGTATATTAGACGTCCAACGCGCATGTGATGTTCCATTTATTTTGTCAGAGTATAGTCTGTATTACACTATATCGGCGGAGAGGGCTGAGGAGCAGCTCCTTGTCTTCATCGGCAGCCACCCCAATAGCGTGTACGCGGCCTACGTGCATTGGCTGGTGTGAACATTGACGGCCGGGGCTTGTGGCAGGCCGGCTGCGGTGACGTCGCGTCACGGCGCCGGGACAGTGAGCCGTCCGCGCACGGTGGCCCAGTGGTCGCCATCCGTGAAGACCAGCGTGAAGTCCTTGCCGTCCGCGCTGAACCACTTGCTGGAGAAGTAGAAGGAGATCGTGCCCCGGATGCTGCCCCATTTGCGGTAGTACGCTACCGTGGTCCAGGGGCCCCACGGCTCGGGGACATCGAAGATGGCGAGGTGGCCGGGTTGGCGCCCTCGTGCCCGCCCCAGACGTTGTAGCCGCGGTAGTTGTCGGCCGGGCCCTCGACGCGCGCGAAGCCGAGGCTGACGCGCCCGAGGCTGTTGGTGCCGCCGAAGCCGCCGCCGTCGCCCCAGACGGTGTACTGGCGATCGTCCTCGGCCCAGGTGATGGGCCAGTTGTCGCTCCCGGGGGCGAGCTTGCGGTGCATGGACCAGTCGAAGGTGACGCCGGTGATCGCACGACTGGGTGGATACGGAGCGGCCGCGTCTGCCTGGCCGAGGAGGGTCAACAGCATGGCCGCCACCAAGGAGGGCTCGGAAACAAGCAAGCAGGTGGGAGCCATCCGCACACCTCGCGCTGCGGCCGGGCTATCTACGCTCCCGCGCCGGCCACCCGCTTCACTGCGGCGACGATGTCGTCCACCTGCGGCATGACGTAGGACTCCATGGGCTCGGCGAAGGGGATGGGTGCGAACTTGGCCCCGACCCGAACGGGCGGCGCCTTGAGGTGCTCGAAGGCGCGCTCGCACACCTGCGCGGCGATCTCGGCGCCGAAGCCGCCGAAGGTGACCGCCTCGTGGGCGACAACGAGCCGGCCCGTCTTTGCGACGGACTCCAGGATCAGGTCCATGTCCAGGGGCTGGAGCGTGCGGGGGTCAACGATCTCGGCGCTGATGCCGTCCTCCGCGAGCCGCTCGGCGGCCTCGAGGCAGAAGTACACCTTCTCGGACCACGAGACGAGCGTGACGTCGCTGCCCTCGCGCTTGATAGCGCCCGCGCCGATGGGCACGAGGGTCTCCGCGGCCGGCACGGGGCCCTTCTGGGTGTACAGCGTCTTGTGCTCGATGAACACGACCGGGTTGTCGTCGCGGATGGCCGACTTGATCAGCCCGCGGGCGTCGGCGGGCGCCGAGGGCATGATCACTTTGAGCCCCGGGATGTGGGCCACCCATGCCTCGAGGGACTGCGAGTGCTGCGCGGCGTACCCGGTGGCGCCGCCCGCCGGCGTGCGCACCACCAGCGGCAGGCTGAACTGGCCGCCGCTCATGTAGCGCCACTTGGCGGCGTTGTTGACGATGGCGTCGGAGGCCTGTGTGAGGAAGTCGCAGTACATTATCTCCACGACGGGGCGCAGCCCGGCGAGCGCCGCCCCGACGGCCATCCCGGCGATGGCCGACTCCGAGATGGGCGTGTCGCGGACGCGCTCCTCGCCGAACTCGCGCAGGAGCCCTTTGGTGACGCCGTAGACGCTGCCATACACGCCCACGTCCTCGCCCATGACGATGACTCGCTCGTCCCGGCGCATCTCCTCGAGCAGGCCGGTCCGAACGGCCTGGGCGAAGATTATGTCGCGCATCTTCTCCATGGTGGCTCATCCTCCGCGGCCGTGCCACACGTCGTCTCAGGCGTAGAGGTCCTCGAGCGCCTCCTCGGGCGCCGGCTCCGGCGATTTGAGGGCCTGCGCGGCGGCCTCGTCTATCTCGGCTCTGATCCGCTCGCGATAGTCCACCACCTGCTCCGGTTCCAGCAGGCAGTCCTCGAGCATCTCCCTCTCGAGTATGTGGATCGGGTCGTGCTCGCGGCGCATCCGGACCGGCTCGTCCTTCGAGCGGTACGGCTGCTGGTCTGCCATGTGGTGCCCCTCGAAGCGGTAGCAGTCGAACACGAGCAGGCTCGGCTGGGACGCCTCGCGCGCCAGCCGCGCGGCTTCGGCGACCATGTGGTACACGACGCTGACGTCCATTCCGTTCTCGCGCTTGCCGGGCATGCCGTACGCGTCCGCCCGGCGCTGGATGTTCTCGATGGCCGTGGCCTGCTCCACGGGGACGGAGATGGCGTAGAGGTTATTCTCACAGATGAACACGACGGGCAGGTCCCAGAGGCCGGCCATGTTGAGCGCCTCGTGGAAGGCGCCGTTGTTGGTGGCGCCCTCGCCGAAGAAGTCCACGACGATCCTGTCGTTGCCGAGGGTCTTGCACGCGAGCGCCACGCCGGCCGCCATGGGGATGTTGGCGGCGACGACGGGGTTCTCGCCCAGGAAGCCGACGTCCCTGTCGGCGATGTGCATCGAGCCGCCCTTGCCCTTGGAGTAGCCGTCGCGCCGCCCACAGAGCTCGGCGAACATGCGCTTCGGGTCGCAGCCCTTTGCCAGGGCGTGCCCGTGGCCGCGGTGCGTGCTGATGACGTAGTCCTCGGGCTCGGTGGCGTGCAGCGCGCCCACGGCGACTGCCTCCTGGCCGATGTACAGGTGCGTTCCGCCGCGCATGTGCTTGCTGGGATAGAGGTCGTCGCGGATCTTCTCCTCAAAGAACCGTATCCGCAGCATGTCCTCGTAGAAATGCAGAAGCTGCTCGAGTCGGAGAATCCTCACAACACGTCACCTCCACGCATCGGCGGACCGCGGTCGTCTCGCCGCCATATTTGCGTATACCCACCTCGCCCCACGGAAGAAGTCGCCTACGCACCGGCGGGCTCGTCGTCGAGCGCCCGGATCGTCCGGCAGACCACGTCCGCGGCATTCGCCGGGCCCTCGGGCGCGACGTTGTCGGCCACATCCGTCCCCCAGTGCCACTGGGGGAAGTGCTCGCCGGCGACAGTCAGCACGCGGTAGTTGCGTGCAAGCGGCACGACGGCATCCGAGGAGATGACCCGGGATGGCCCGACGGTGATCTCGATGCCGGCCTGCTCCGCCGCCGCGCGGGCCGCCTCGAGCAGGTGCGGATCGGCCGGCTTCATGAGCACCATGCCCTCGGCCGAGTTGAGGTGCAGCCCGGGCGAGACGACCGAATCGACGTTCAGGAAGTAGGTCGTTGCGCGGTGGAACTGGTGAGCGCGCAGCAGCCGCAGCATCCCGAAGAGCCCGGCCTCCTCGGCCCCGGTGCCCACTATCCAGAGATCCGTCGCCGCCAGGCGCCGGAGGGCCCGGGCGACGAGGATGAGCGTGGCAACGCCGGATGCGTTGTCGCCCGCGCCGGGCACGACCGGCGCAAGGAAGTGCTGCTGGCCCAGGAGCGCGACGCACACCAGCAGATGCAATGCGAAGGGGGCGGCGATGTAGAGTACCAGGCGCGGCGCGCCGAGCCAGTGCAGGAAGGCGAGCCCGGGGATGAGCACCATACTGATGGCCATGAGCACGAACAGCGCCCGGAACGCCTTCACCACGCGAGGGTGGAACGCGAGCCCGGCCTGGGCCGAGTCAATGTGGGCGGTCACGACCACAGTCTGCCGCGGCTCGCCCACGGGGGCGCGCTGGCCGATGGCGTTGCGGCTCGTTACGCGCGGCACCAGGTATGAGGCGCACTGCACCGTGTGGACCTCCACAATCATGAGGCCGAAGGCGGCCAGGCCGAGTAGGGCAGCCGCCGAGGGCACGACGAAGGCCGTCCCGCAGGCGA
The DNA here is from genome assembly GCA_050114035.1 of Armatimonadota bacterium. GTDB lineage: Bacteria > Armatimonadota > Zipacnadia > JAUWAU01 > JAUWAU01 > JAUWAU01. The sequence goes on from JASFTE010000125.1 coordinate 9,793, forward strand.
CCAGCGACAGAA
>JASFTE010000126.1:0-9777 GCA_050114035.1 Armatimonadota bacterium
GTCCGCGCAGCACGAAGTTGTGGTCGTAGCCGCCCTCCACCTCATCGATCCGCGCGCCGATCGCCGTCGCCGTGGTGAAGTCCAGCGGCGTGCCCTCTACCGGCGTGAGCTCGCCCGTGGGGATCAAGCCCGGCCCGACCGCGGTGAAGTTGTCGGCATTCAGCATCACTTCGTGGTCCAGGATATCCCCCGCCGCCGGCCCGGCCAGGTTCCAGTACGAGTGGTGCGCCAGATTCACCACCGTCGCCTTGTCCGTCGTGGCGGTGAACTCGATCCTGAACTCGTTATCGTTGTTGAGCGTGTGCAGCGCCGTCACGTTGAGGTTCCCCGGATACCCCTCCTCGCCGTCCTCGCTGAGGTACGTGAACTTCACGCCCGCCGAGTCATCGGCCTCAACCGTCTCGGCATCCCACAGCACCTTGTCGAAGCCCTTGATGCCCCCGTGCAGATGGTTCTCGCCGTTGTTCGTCGCCAGCGTGTACGTCTCGCCGTCCAGCGTGAACTTGCCCCCCGCGATGCGGTTGGCGTATCGGCCCACCGTCGCGCCGAAGTAGGTCGTGTTGGTGAGCCACTCCGCCAGCGTGTCGTACCCGAGCGTCACGTCGGCCGGGTTTCCCTCGGCGTCGAGTACCTCAACGCCGACTGTGAGCGCTCCGTAGTTGGTGAGCATCACCCGCATGCCGTTCGCGTTCGTCAACGTGTAGATGTCCACTTCCGTGCCGTCCTCGAGCTTTCCGTACGGCCCCTTCTCAACGGTCGGTGCCATATCGCCCACGTCCCTTGCTGGTCCTGGCTCGGGCCCTTCCACCCGCGGCGTCTCCTTCTTGCACGAGGCCAGCAAGACGCAGCAGGCGAAGACGGCCACGAGCGGCAGGCTGGATCTGCGCAACGTCATTGCACGCCCTCCTCAACGTCCGGTTTCTCGCCGCGGCCGTCTCCAAAGGCTCCCGCGCGGCCGGGGCACTCCGCACCTATGCTCCGAGGTTCTCCGTCTCCCACGCTATCCCCTTTCGGCGAAGGGGCGCGGGCCTGGATGCCGAACAGTAGACCCAGGATGACGCCCATGCCAGCAACGCACCGCGCGCCCGTTCTCTGCATGCGCCAGATCAGCAAGGCCTTCCCCGGCGTCCAGGCCCTGGATGAGGTCGAATTCGACGTGCAGCGCGGCGAAGTGCACGTGCTCGTGGGAGAGAACGGCGCCGGCAAGTCCACGCTCATGAAGATCCTCGCCGGCGCATACGAGCGCGACGCGGGAGAGATCCTGCTGGATGGCCGCCCCGTTGAGCTCGCGAGTCCCCGCGCCGCCCTCGATTCAGGCATCAGTATCATCCACCAGGAGCAGAACCTGGTGCCGCACATGACGGCGGCCGAGAACATCCTGCTTGGCCGCGAGCCCGTCTATGACGCGGTGCTGGGACTGCTGAGGCGGCGCGAGGCCACGCGCGAGGCCCAGCAGGCGCTGAGCGCCCTGGAAGTACAGATCGATCCCAATGCCACAATCCGGCGTCTCGGCGTCGCCGAGCGCCAGATGGTGGAGATCGCCCGCGCACTGTCAACCGACGCCCGGATAATCGTCATGGACGAGCCGACCGCGGCGTTGGCCGAGCGCGAGACCCAGCAGCTCTTCGCGACCATTCGCCGACTCAGGAGCGAGGGCGTGTCGATCATCTACATCTCTCACCGGCTCAGCGAGATCTTCGAGGTGGGCGACCGGGTCACTGTGCTCCGTGACGGCAAGCGCGTGGGCACGCTGGCTACCGACCAGGCGACCCCGCAGCAGATCATTCGGATGATGGTCGGGCGCGAGCTTCAGGAGATGTATCCCAAGGAGGGTGTGGAGCTCGGGCCGGAGCTGCTGCGAGTCGAGGCACTGACGCGCGAGCCGGCGCTGCATGACATCAGCTTCAGCGTGCGCGCTGGTGAGATCCTCGGCATCGCGGGGCTCATGGGATCCGGACGGACCGAGCTGGCGCGGGCCATCTTCGGGGCCGACCACGTGGACGCCGGAGACATCGAAGTCGAGGGGCAGCCCGTCCGCATTCGCCATCCCCGGGATGCCGTCCGCAGCGGCATCGCCTTCCTCACCGAGGACCGCAAGAGCCAGGGCCTCGCCATCAACCTCCCCCTGCGAGTGAACGTGACGCTGGCCAGCCTCTGGCGATTCGTTCGCGGGCTGTTCATCAGCCGCCGGGCCGAAGAGCAGGCCACGGAGCGCTACGTCGGTGAGCTGCGCATCCAGACCCCGAGCCTGGAGCAGCGCATGACGTACCTCAGCGGCGGCAATCAGCAGAAGGCAGTCATCGCCAAGTGGCTCTGCACGCGCGCCAAGGTCTTCCTCTTCGATGAGCCCACGCGCGGCATCGACGTGGGAGCCAAGGTGGACGTCTTCCAGCTCATCGAGAACCTGGCGCGCCGGGGAGCCGCCATCGTCATGATCTCGTCTGAGCTGCCTGAGCTTCTGGCCATGAGCGACCGTATCGCCGTGCTGTGCGAGGGAAGGCTGGCGGCAGTCCTGCCCGCCGCCGACGCAACGCAGGAGCAGATCCTCGCCTACGCTACCGGAGCAACGACCCATGAACAATGACCGCCGCACCGAGCGTGAGGACGAGCCCCGTCCCGAGGCCGACATCCCGGCGCTCGAGCCCGAGCCCCCGCCCGCGCGGCCGATCGCGCAGACTCAAGCGCTGGTGCGACGTCTGGGCGTTCTGAGGTTCGAGGAGATGTGGGCGCTGCTGGCCTTGATCCTGCTCTGCGCCGGCCTCGGGATCGCCAAGCCGGCGTTCCTGAGCTATGACAACACTCAGATCGTCCTGCGCCAGATCTCCTTCAACGCCATCATCGCCGTGGGCATGACGTTCGTGATCGCCACGGCGGGCATCGACTTGTCCGTCGGCTCCGTGTTGGCGCTCTCCGGGTGCGTTGGCGCAATGTGCATGACCTGGGGCGTCAACACCTGGCTCAGCGTGGGCATTGGCCTCGGCATGGGCGCATTCTGCGGACTGGTGAACGGCCTGGTCGTGTCGCTCACCCGCGTCCCGCCCTTTGTCCAGACGCTCGGCATGATGTACGCCGCCCGCTACGTGGCGATGCTGCTCACCGGCGCACGCGAGGTCGCCGGTCTTCCCGACGAGTACGACGTCCTCGGACAAGGCGTCCTGCCGCTGGGCCTGCCGGGGGCCGGGCGCAGCATCGAGGTGCCTCTGCCCGTGCTCATCATGCTCGGCGTGGCCGTTGTGGGCGCTCTCGTTCTCGCCTACACCCGCTTCGGCCGCTACTGCGTTGCCATCGGCAGCAACGAGGAAGCAGTGCGCCTCTCCGGCGTTCGCGTCCGCCGCTACAAGCTCGCCGTCTATGTCATCACCGGCTCCCTCGCGGCGCTGTCCGGCACCGTGCTCTTCTCACGGCTTGGCGCCGCCCCGCCCATGGAGGGCATGATGTACGAGCTCAACGCCATCGCCGCCTGCGTCATTGGTGGCGCCAGCCTCATGGGCGGTCAGGGCACCGTCCTGGGCACGATCATCGGCGCCATGATCATCGGCGTCCTCCCCAACGGCCTCGTCCATCTCGGCGTCTCCCAGTACTGGCAGCCGGTGGTGGTGGGCGTCGTCATCGTGCTCGCGGTTCTTCTCGACACCTGGCGGCGCGGCGAGTAGAGGAATGCGGCGCCGCCCTGCCGAACCTGCCTCCCAATCTCCAAAGCCGCGCTACGGTAGGTGAAAAACGGTGACGAAGCGCACCATGCTCGCGACCGCCACAGTCGCACTCGGCGCTCTGGCACTGCTCCTGGCCGTCGGATGCCGGAAGCAGCCGCCCGCTGAGGTCTCGCCCGTGCGTCCCCCCGGTGACCAGCGGGCCGACAGGCCCGGGGAGGGCCTGCGGATCGCCGTCGTGCCCAAGGCCCTCATCGGCGAGTACTGGGTGGACTGCAAGGACGGCGCCGAGGCGGCGGCGGCGGAACTGGGCTGCGAGCTGTACTTCGAGGGCCCGCAGAACGAGACCGACACCGCCCAGCAGGTCACCATAATCGAGAACCTGGTGCTCAAGGGCATCGACGGCCTGGCCATATCGCCGTGCAGCGCCGATGCGCTCGTGCGGCCCGCCAAGCAGGCCGCCGACAAGGGCGTCAAGGTGGTCACCGTTGACTCGGACCTGGCCGACGCCGACGCCCGCCTCTGCTACATCGGCACCGACAACAGAGAGGGCGGCAAGATCGCCGGTCACAAGCTGGCCGAGGTGCTGGGCGAGAAGGGCAAGGTGGCCATCGTCAACGGAGCCCCCAGCGCCCAGAACTGCGTTGATCGCGTCGATGGCTTCCGCGAGAGCATTGCCGCGTACCCGGGCATCGAGATCGTGGACGAGCAGACCTGCCAGAGCCAGAGAGAGCTCGCCCTCCAGGTGTCCGAGAACATCCTCTCCCAGCACTCGGACCTGAACGGATTCTTCACCGTCAACGCGCCCGGCGCTCCCGGCGCCGGACTGGCCGTGAGGAACAAGGGCCTCACCGGCACAGTGCAGATCGTCGGCTTCGACCTGCTCGACGAGAGCCTCGAGCTGCTCCGGGACGGCGTCGTGCAGGCTCTCATCGCTCAGAAGCCCTATGACATGGGGAAGCTGGCCGTGGAGAAGCTCGTGGCTGCCTGCCGTGGCGAGGAGTTGGAGCCCCTCCTCGACACCGGCGTGGACGTCGTCACGCTGGAGAACGTGGACGAAATCGCGCCTAAAGAGGAGTAGCCGCTACGTCCGTTCCGACTCCGGTATGTGAATAACCGTCAGCGCGCACGTATCGAACCGCAGCCGGCCCCGAGTGTCCGGGCCGCCGCGATTCCCGTTCCACGTGATGTAGAGCGTGTCCCCGCTCGCGCTCACTGCCGTGCCGAACGTCCCCAGCGGCGTGTAGCCGTACTTCTCGCTGTAGACGGGGTGCAGGAACGCAATCACCTTCCTCTGCCTTCGCTTCACATCGAACTGCACCACGGCCGCCCCGTCCCGTTGGCTGCCCCCATGGGCCCCCGGCACGTAGTACAGGTACCTTCCCGTCGGATCTGCGTCGATCGAGGTGATATACGTCTGGCTGCCGACCCCGGCCGGACCCAGATTCCGTATCTTCTCGGTCTTCGTGTTGAACGACCAGAGGCTCGGCTCCTCGCTCTCCCGCCCCGAGGCCGTGTACACGCGCCCCTGCGGCGTCTCCTGCGTTGCCGCTCGCAGGCCGAGCGTCCCCTTGATCTTCACCGGCGCGCCGCCCTTGTCCGGGTCGTAGCGCATGAGCGCCCCGCTATCCGCGCCGATGTAGTAGACCCGTCCCGTTGACCTCGCGAAGATCATGTACCGCTTCGGCCCGTCGGGCCCGGAGTACAGGAGTCTCCGCCCCTTGACGTCGTAGGCGAAGAACTTCACTCCCTTGTCGGTCGTGTCTCCTGCCGCCGTGCCGCCGTAGAAGATCAGCCGCTCGGGGTCGAGCACACTGGCCGGAATGCAGTGCTTCGGCACCGGAGCGTGCACCACGATCTCGGTGCTCCCGCTCGCCGGCTGATGGCGGATGATCCAATCCCCCTTGTAGTGGTACTCGTCCGTCGTCACGCGCGTCGATCCACGGTGCGTCGAGAAGTACAGCCACCCGTCGCTGCCCATGTCGATCCGCCCGTGGAGCTTCCCCGGCGTGTAGTGCCCCTCCGGCATCTTCAGCAGCGCCCTGGCGTCGAAGATCCGCCGCAAGCGCCTTGCCTGTGGGTCGTACTCGTACACGAAGCAGTTCCCATCCGGCGCCTTGTGGTCACCGATGGACGAGTAGTGCTTCCCATTGATGGCCAGCCCGTCGCCCCACACCGACCACGGCCTTCCCGCGTACGTCTGCCCGGGGTAGTACATGAAGTCGATGGTCGGCGGCGTCTCCGCAATGGCCACGCCCTCCCGCAGCGTATCCGTCGGCTCCAGGAAACGCTCCGACGTGTCCGCAACCACCGTCCGCCCATCCGGCAGCTCCGGCGGGAATGTCACCTCGGCCGCGGCCGCAGCAAGCACCAGGCACAGCGCCAGGCCCGCACTGCGCGTCGCATTCGCCACTGCTTTCATCTCCTTTGCCGTCCCTGCGGGTCGGGGCAGGACCCGGTCTCCTCTCATCCGCGCCTGTCCCTGCCCCCGGACTCCCCGATCGCGGCCCGAGCTCGTCACGTGCTTCCGATTGCCTACTGCACCTCAACCACTCGCACATCGCCATCGGCGGAAGTGATCGCCGCGATTCGCACCTCGTTGGGGCCGGCGCCGGTGGCGAGGGCCAGCGGCGAGGCGCCGAGCCGAAGCCCGGCGAGTACCTTCCCATCAGCCGGATCCAGTGCGTAGACGCCTCTGTCGCGAGAGGTCGCGAGCACGAGTGACGCGTCCTCCCCCGCGGCCTGGGCAAGGGACGTCACCTCCGCCCTCAGGTCCCTGCGCCACAGTGCTTCGCCTGCCGCGTCCATGCAGTACACGTTGAAGCTCATGGACGCTGCGAGCACCTCATCGCGGCCGTCTCCGTTGATGTCTGCCGCGGCGACGGATGTGACCTCATCGCCCGTGTTGAACAGCCAGCGCAGCGTGCCATCCGGCCCAAGCACATGGACGTTGCCGTCCGCGCCCCCGAACACAACGCACCGGGTCGCATCGCCGTCCAGATTGGCCGCCGTCGCCGCATTGGCGTGCGGGCCCCCGCGGGTGGAGTACTTGAACAGCGCCCCCGCGTCCGGCTTCACCACGTGCCACCAGTAGTACTCGGTCCCCGCGATGACCTCCTGCTTCCCGTCGCCATCAACGTCTGCCGCCGCGCCGCACGTGGACCCATGGACACTCTCGTACTGCCAGACCTGCTTGCCCGCCCCGTCAATGGCATAGAAGTGCCAGTTGTCCGCCCCGATGATCGCCGTCTGCCTCCCATCCCCCGCCAGATCGGCCGCGAACACCACCCGCACGTGCCCGGTGCGCTTGTAGTAGGGCACCGCGAAGCTCCACAGCTCCTCGCCCGCTGCCGAGAGAGCCGTCGCGGTCGCGCCCATGCTCCCGGCGACGATGGCCGGCCTGCCGTCCCCCGCGAAATCCACCACGGCCACGTCGGTGACGCCGCCGCCCGTCTGCGCCTCCCACAGCTTCCCGCCCGCCGCATCGAGCGCATACACCTTCCCGTTCGTGGAGCCCGCGATCAGCTCATCCACTCCGTCGCCGTTCAGGTCGGCCATTGTCACGGTCGGGAACGTGTGCGCCGGCAGCGCTTCCCTCCTCGACGCGGCGTATTCTCGCGCCAGCCCCTCCCGGTTGCCCCACACCTCAAGCTCCGCGATGTAGATGGCCGTCCCCGGCCGCGGCGTCAGCTTGAGCCGCAGCGCCCTCGCCCTCGCCTCTATCACCTCGAACTCGTACACGTGCGGCGCGTGCCCCGGCGCACCCCAGTTCCCGTGCTCCTCCGTATCGCGGAAATCGACGACGCCACGAACGTCCCGCTCGAACCCGTCGTTGGAGGCCTCCGCCACGAGGCGCCCCAACTGGAACACCTTGTCCTTGCTCGACGCCGTCGCGAACCACGCCTTGAGCACGAGTTTCTCGATGTCGTACTCCCCGTCGAAAGCCAGCTCGACGCTCACCGGCTGGTCATCGTCCCACATCGCCGCGTCCTCGGTCCCCTGCACCCCGCCATCAACCACATTGTCCAGCGTGTTCTCGCCCGCCTCCCCGCTGAACACGTTCGCCGCCAGCGGCTCGGGCGTGCAGGTCAGCGTCAGCCCGGCATCGATCGCCTCGAACGCCCCCCGGTTGTTCGTGAGCAGGTACGCATCCAGCTTCTCGCCATAGCTCCAGAGCGTCCTCAGCTCTCTGGGCGCCGCCACGCCGGCCGCCGTTGGCCTCTGCACCCGCGGCGCCGCCGCGAGGGCAGCCTCCAGTGCCGCTCGCATACGGCCCGCCGGCACCACGCCCACACGCATCTGCCCGCCGGCCGGACGCGTCCCCGCCGTCGTCACGGATGGCTCGACGACGTGCGCCTCCCCGGCTTCGAGATCCCACGCCACATCCGCTCCGGCCGCGAACTCCCGTGTGTCCCCCTGCCCTTCGATCTCCGAGGCGCCGATGGCGAGCACTCTCTCAGTCGAGAGCACCGCGGCCTCGGCCTTCACACTCCAGGCGGGCGCCCCCTCACCCGCGAGTCTCCAATCGACACCACCAAGGCCCACCTGCATCGGCTCACCGAGCCCGGTCACCGCCACCCGGTTCTCATTCAGCCGCACCAGACCGGCATCCGATGGCGTTTCGCCCGACGCATGCAGCAGCGAGAAGAGAACCACCCTCTCCCCCGCCTTCAGCGTGCAGTCCCGGATGCCCCGCATGACCCGCACCACCGGCTCCCGGATATGCGGGTATCCCGACCAGTTCTTACCGTACGCCGCATCGTCGTCCAGCGTCAGCCGACACTCCGGCGTCACGGCGATCGCGGCGTACTGCCCGTCCTGGTGGATGGACATCCCCGCGTCGGTCAGCTTGGCCTCACCCACCGTGTTCCACACGACGCGGAAGCTGTAGTCCCCGTCCTCCTGCGCCACGAGCTCATCGGCGACCACGAAGCACTTCCCCTTCAGCCACAGGATGTGCCGTCGCCAGTCCACTCCGGCGTAGCCGCGGTACGTGGTCGTGCTCGCGCCGAATGAGGGGAGATCCACCACGCGCTCCAGCTCCACGAAGTCCGGTATCCGCTGCGACTGCCCGTCCCGAAAGATGAGCACCCCGTTGTGGTACTTGGGCAGCGAGAGGATGTAGTCCGCATCGGCCAGCCAGATGCGGCCGTTCTCCGTCCAGCGCGAGATGGAATTGCCGTCCAGGTGCTTGTGTCCCCCGTTGCTCAGCCCGTCCAGCAGCAGGTACTGATCCTCCGGGTCGAAGCCGTCCCGGAACACCACCTTGTCCACCGCGCGCTCCTCGTCCAGCTTCTCTGGCCCGCCGAAGGTCTGGTAGTAGTACGGATCAAGCGGCCACGCGATCGCTCCCGTCAGACCCTCAGGTTCGACGCCCTCCGCCCCCGTATGGTATTGCCCCAGATTCGCCCGATTGCTCACGGCGAGCTTCTTCTCCAGCGCCCACGCGTATCGCCCGTCCCGGTGGTGCCACAGCGCCCCGTAGAGGAACGGCATCTCGCTCCACCACCCCGTGAACGCCCCGGTGTCGCCGTACGTGACCTGGTATCCCAGGTTGTCCATGCACAGGATGGCGAAGTCCGCGCACCGCCGCGCATTGCCGTTGTCAAAGAAGCTGAAGTCCGGCTTGGCCAGCGCATACAGCATCGTGTGATACAGCGTCAGCCACTGGTACCCGTTGCAGTCCTCGTACGGCTTGAACGCCTGCGACTGCATCTGGAACGCCGCGTCCGCGATGCTCGTCCAGTGCTTGGCCTCCGCCGCCTGGTAGTACTTCGTGAAGTACTCCCCCGCAAACAGCAGCCCCAGCGCAGGAAAGGTCTGGTGGTTGAACCGCACGCGCTCGTTCCCCACCGCGCTCCGGGCCTTGCGCACGCCCACGTCCGCCACCCACTCGAACAGGATCCGCGTCACCGCCAGCCGGTCCTCGTCGGTCAGCGCCGGACTCTCCTCCACCTGGTCCCACATGGGCAGCACGCGATGGATGCGGAAGTCCGAGTCCATCCCCCATGGCCCACCGTACGTGCCCGGGTCCGTATCGTGGTGCTCCTTGGCGCGGCGCACCAGCCACGCGAACAGCTCCGCGTAACCGTCCTTCCGCGTCTGCGCGTACGCATCGCCTGCGCTG
>JASFTE010000127.1:0-9739 GCA_050114035.1 Armatimonadota bacterium
GTCGAAGACGAGCAGACATGGCGTCGCGGCCACGTCCAGCCTCCCAGATGCGTTGCCCGCACGAGCACGCCTGTCCCAGACTTCGCCCTGCGTTGGCAGGCTCCCTGCGCCGGGCGGAGTCGGTTAACCAACCGCGATCGCAGGCGACGTGTTGGTATAATGGCGTTGTGGGCCCGGTGTCTGACGCGGAGGACGACAGGCACCCGGCGCCGAAGTCCCGTCGAGTGTAGGAGAATCGCAGCGCGCCGCCTGTTCCCGCGAAAGGAAACGATCACTATGCCAAAGCGAACTCCGCGCGTCACGAGGCGCGGATTCCTTGAAGCAACCGTCGGCGGCCTCGCCGCGAGTGCCGCACGCGTGGCCGCCCAAGAGGCGACGACGCCCGCGGGCGAGCCGAGAATCGCCCTCAGGCCGCTGGGCACGACCGGTGTGAGCGTGTCCATCATGGGTGAGGGCGGCAGCAGCCAGTTCTTCAAGGCGCTGCCGAAGGACCCGGAGGAGGCCGAACGGGTCGCGGTCGAGATGCTCACCACGGCCGTGCAGGGAGGCGTCACGTACTTCGACACGGCGCACAGCTACAGCAGAGGGCGCAGCGAGCAGTACTACGGGCTGGCCCTCGGCCCGTGGCGGGACCAGCTCTTCATCGCCACCAAGACCGGGAAGCGCGACCGGGACGGGGCGCTGCGCGAGTTCGAGACGAGCCTCGAGCGGCTGGGCATGGAGTACGTTGACACGCTGCAGCTCCACAGCATCCGGCCGAGGGACGACCTGGAGGCCATCAACAGCAAGACGGGGGCGTTTCAGGCGTTCCGGGAGCTCAAGGGCCAGAAGCTCATCCGGTTCGCCGGGATCACGGGGCATACGACCGCGCCGCACATGAAGAGGGCCGTCGACGCCTTCGAGGGGCTCGACACGGCGCTGTACCCCATCAACGCCGCCACCGACCAGCGGGATCAGCGCGCGTTCAAGCAGGAGCCGGAGAACCCGGACGGGCACTTCGAGACGATCCTGCTGCCCCACTGCGTGGAGAAGGGCATCGGCGTCATCGCCATGAAGTCCACGGCGCAGGCGTACCTCATCGGCGAAGGACCCGGGAAGGCGGACGCGCACTCGCTCTTTCGCTACGCCATGAGCACGGAGGGCGTGACGACGACGATCATCGGCCCCGGGTCGCTGGAGAACCTGAAGAGCAACCTGGAAATGGCGCAGAACTTCGAGCCGATGGAGGCCGACGAGCGGGACGCGCTGGTGGCGCAGCTTGCCGGGTCCTACGAGCGGCTGGCGTATCTGCGGGCGGGGTATGAGGATGTGTAGGGCTGCCTTCACGCCTCGAGTGTATCCCTCTCACCATCCGCAGCGGGAGGAGAGAGCGCCTCATGTCGATCCGCGTGATAACCGGTGTTGCGGTCATTCTGGCATGCGTCGTGATGACGGCGGGTCCCGGCGCCGCTGCCGATGAGCCGATAGTGCTGAACGACAACGGCGGCTGGTGCTGGTTCGAGGACGAGCGCGCCCTCGTGCACGACGGGAAGCTCATCATCGGGTCAGTCGCCGATAGAGACGGCACCGGCGGGGAGGAGCGCGATGGGAACATCGAGGTCACGACGTACGACCTCGCCACTGAGAACGCCGTGGTCAGCGTCCTGCATCCGCATCTGGGGGCGGACGACCACAACTCGCCCGCGCTGGTCGTCTGTCCCGACGGTCGGTTCCTGGCCATGTACGCCCGGCACGGACCGGAGAACAGGATGTACTATCGTCTCTCAGCGAAGCCCGGCGACAGCACCTCGTGGGGGCCGGAGCAGACGTTCGTGCCCTCGGAGCGGTCGCGGGTGACGTACTCGAACCTGCAGCTGCTGATGGCCGAGAATGGCGGCCGCGGGCGGTTGTATGACTTCTACCGGGGCCTCGACAACAAGTGGAAGCCGTCGTGGATGTTCTCGGATGACGGCGGCCGGACGTGGGAATCGGGCGGGCTGCTGATGACGTTCACGGATCCGGCCAACCCGAGACGCCGGCACCGACCCTACCTGAAGTACGCCTCCAACGGGAGTGGCACGATCCACTTCGTCGCCACCGAGGCCCACCCGGACGCCTACACTGGCACCGGCATCTACCATGGCTTCATCTGCGGGGGGTATGTGTTCCGGTCGGATGGCGGGCCCATCAGGGCGCTGCGCGATGGCCCGGTGGAGCCGGCGGAGATGACGCGGATCTTCCGCGGAGATGCGGAGGGCTGGGCGTGGACGAGCGACCTGGAGCTCGACGCCGAGGGCCATCCGTGCGCGGGCTACACGGTGCACAAGACCGACGACGACCACCGCTACCGCTACGCCCGGTGGGACGGCGCCCGGTGGCAGGACCACGAGATCGCCTACGCCGGACGGCGGCTCTACAGGGGGCAGGAGCACTACACCGGCCTCATCGCCCTGCACCCCAACGACCCGGACACAGTCTACATCTCCACTGATGCCGACCCGAAGACGGGCGCTCCGCTCATCAGCGACGCCGACGGCCAGAGGCATTACGAGATCTTCGCGGGGGCCACCGGAGACGGCGGCGCCACGTGGCGCTGGACGGCGATCACGAAGAACTCAACCGCGGACAATCTCCGACCCATCGTGCCGAGCTGGGATGAGTCGAACACCGCGCTGCTGTGGCTGCGGGGGACGTACACGCGCTACACCGACTACGACCTCGACGTTGTTGGGCTCATCCTCGGTGAGTAACTGTCACCCGTTTGTCATTGCCCTCGCACCGCCAGCCGATAGGCATGCGTCGCGGAGCCCCCGAACTGATTCTCCACGGCGACCCTCACGTTGGCCGTGCCGAGGTCTGACGACGACGGCGTGCCCGTGAGCGCGCCCGTCTCCGGGTCGATGTCCAACCACTTGGACCCGGTGACCAGCGAGAACGTGTACTCCTCTCTGTCGCGGAATTCCCGGTCCCGACTCTCCAGCCGGTACTGCAGGTCCCCCAGGGACATGATCGTCTTTGGGCGATACTCGTACGGCTCGCCGACCTTGGCCTCAGCGACGGGGCGGGTGTAGATGAAGGGGTGCGGCATCTCGACGTAGTCCGAGCAGCCGCTCTGCGTGCCGTGTGCATCGACGGCGACGACGCGGTAGTAGCACCGATTCATGTTGCGCAGATCGGGCTCGGGGGTGACGACGAGCATCTCGGTGTTCGTCGTCGTGCCGACGTAGTTGCCCGGAACGCGGCCCAGGCCCATCACCTCATACGGCTCCTTGCTGATGGAGAAGCCCTTCTCGTCGCTGCCGTACACCTCGTAGCAGCCCGATCGTGATCCCCTGGGATTCGGCCGCCACCGGATGCGGATCTCCTGCCCTGTGGTCTCCCGCGTCACGTCGAGCGGTACGCACGGGCCCTCCCAGCGAAAGCGCCACACCGGGCTCCAGCGGCTCCAGACGCCGTGCCTGTCCCGCGCCCGGACGCGCCAGTGGTAGATCACGTCCGGGCTGAACATGCCCGTGAAGGGCACACACCATTCGTTCTGCTTGATGACGACATCATAGCTCGGCCGGTACGGGATTCTCATGTCCGGCCGGCGGCTCACCTGGATATGGTACCGGCGGCACCCCTCGACCTCGGGCCAGCGGAAGGTGAGGATGGAGTCGCGGATGGTGACGTCGGGCTCGGGGTAGATGGTCTGCGCCGGCGGCTCGGGCGCGGTGACGGCGTCGCTCTCCTGCCAGGCGTGCGTGACGGCGACCTCGTGCGGGCCCTCCGTGTCGTCCGTGTACCGGACGGCGTTGTCTCCCAGTCGCAGCCCGGGCAGCGACAGGGGCGCCGCCATCACGTCGGTTGCGATCTTGAGCGAGCACAGGTTGGCCCCGTGGCCCTCGGCGGCGGAGTGGAGGCCGATCCGCACCAGGTACGAGTACTCCGCGGGCGGCTCGTGGACGTGCAGTAGATCGTCCGTGTCGCGGGCGAGCGTGACGCTGCCGGGCCCGCTGGCGCGCCACAGCTCCTCCCACGTCTCGCCGTCCACCGAGATGGACGCTGAGAAACTGTCGTCGTCGGCGAGGCCGTGGAACTGCGCCTCGATCCTCCCGCCGCAGATGACGTACGGCGTCTCGATGCGGTAGGTGAGGTGCGCATCCTGGGACCCGCCCGCGAACCGGCCGGCGTGCTCCGGAGCGGTCGCGGCGACGATGTCGGAGTGTGACTCCGTGCCGTCGGCGAGAGTCTCCACATCAAGCCGCGGCTCGTAGATGAACTTCGAGTTGCCGAAGAAGCGCGGCAGGAAGGGCTCCTCGGGCTGCGTGCTCAGTCGCCCCCGGGCGGGCGGCTGACGGTTCGGCGGTGGCCAGGAGGGGGCAAAGGGAGCCTTGCCGATGTGGTCCCAGCGGAACACCACCTTCTCGCCCGGCCGGAGCGTCATGCGCATCGTGTGGCCCGCCGCGAGCCGCCGCATGTCCCTGTCGTCGGCGCCGAAGACCGCGCTGCCGCGAGCGCTGGAGTCCCAGCCGCGGAACACCGGCCCGTAGTGCACCTCGCGCCGGGCGAGGTCGTGGTCCCGCGCCAGCGCGTCGCTGCTCACGGGGCGCTCGTTCTCCCGGTCCAGGTAGAAGACGTCTCTGTCTATGTCCAGAAGCCGGAAGTCCCCCTCGATCCACGGCTCCCCCTGCAGGTGGCCGCCCAGCACGCGAAGGCGGGGGGCGCGGGGGCGGCGTATGCCGGCGGCGGAGTACAGGGAGCACGCGCACCCGCCCACGTCGTCGCAGAGCCCGAGCCCGTACACGTTGAGCATCTTCACCGGGTCATGCAGCTCGCGGCCGGGGAACAGGGGCAGGTCGTGGTACGTGTTCTCCCGCATGCCCTGCCAGATGAGGTACGCCTTCTCTTCGTCGCTCTCAGCCCCCCGCGTGAACTCCCGCATGATGCTCCGGACGGTGCCCCAGTCGCGCCGGTCGTTGACGATGAGCTTCGGGTTCACCACGGGCGCGTCGCCCGTGTTCTCGATGGTCAGCGAGACGTTGGGCTGGAAGCCGATCCGGAAGTTGTTGTGCGAGCGCGTGCACGTGTTCTCCGCATCCACCGTGCCTCCCATGCTGATCGTGTACTGCCTGGCGCTCTCGCGGATGATCTCGGTGTGCTGCCTCTGCGCCGTCGCGCCGATGGGCACCCAGCGCTCCGGCTTCGGCGCGACGAGGGCGATGGCGAGCACGCCCAGGACGCTCACGACGGTGACCGACACCACGAGCGTCTTGACGGTGGCCGCGCCGAGGTTGTGCCTGTTGCATCGGCGACCCATGCAGACGCTCCTGCATGTGGGGCAGGCTGCCAGCCCGCCGGAGGCAGACAACAAGGCTCGCGGCCTGGCAGGCCGCGCCACACGTGGGGATCCTATACAAACAGATCGCAGATGTTGTCGCTGCGCTTCACTACGGTCCGCTCGTCGATCTCCTCGGCCCCCCGCTTGATGTAGCCGGACGTGCTGGCGCCCTCCAGGACGCGGATCTCCTGCTCGTACGGCGGGTCGAGGACGAAGGGCGGGATGTCGGCGATGTGCGCGCACGCCTCGGCGGCCGTCTGCCGCACGAGCTCGCGCGCCTTTGCCGGCGAGAGGTGCATTGCCAGCTCCCGCCCGAGGCCCTGCTTGACGGCGGCCCCGTAGATGCCGGGGATGAGGGCCTTCGCCTCGGCCACCGCCTTGTCGTCGCCGGCGATGAAGACCGTCGGTACGCCGATGGCGCCCGCCATCGCGGCGCGGCAGCCGAACTCACCCATCTCGATGCCGTTGATCTTGTAGTACTCCACCGTCTTCGAGCTGTACGTGTGGCACAGGGGCGCGTTCTCGGTGCCGGCCATGGCGTGCTGGCCGACGAACATCAGGGCGTCGTACGTGTCTTCGAGGTAGTAGGGCGCCCGAATGGGGCCGCGGGCGAGGAGCTTCGCCTCCGCGTGGAACTTCAGCACGTCGATGCCGCCGCTCCCGTGACCGTCCCAGACGACCGCCTCGGCATCACCGTCGAAGTCCCGGATGCCGTCCACGGCGGCGTTGATCTCTCCCGTGAGCAGCTCCATGCAGATGGCCTTCGACTCCGGCGTCGCATCGCGCGTCTGATCGAAGCGGGACACGCCGGCGGGTCCCTCGAGGTCGGTGATGATGTAGATCCTCATGGCGGTCGGTCCCCTCGCTGTTGCGTCGCCCAACGGGGCCCTCAGCCGAGCGGCAGTGTCACCTCGGCGCCCTCATCGGCCGACTTGTACATGGCCAGCGCGATCTCGAGCGTGCCCCGGGCGCTCGGGCACGTGACCCGGGGCTGGCCGTCGGTCCGTATGGCGCGGATCATGTCCTCAACGAGCCACTGGTGCTCGAAGAAGGCGAAGTCGGCGGCCCCGCCGGCGGCGGTTTTCACCTGCTCGCTGCCGATGCTCCGGACCTCGTCGTCCTGCGGCTGCTCGTCCGTGAAGTCCCACGTGGTGATGCGCTCGCCCTGCATGATGGCCGTGCCGTTCTCGCCATTGATCTCGATGCGGATGTCCGTGCCCGGGTACAGCGCCGTGGATGCCTGGACCACGCCCTGCGCGCCGTTCTCGTACTGCAGTAGGGCGAGCAGCGTGTCCTCCAGGTCCACCTCCGGATGCACGAGGTTGGACATGTGCGCGCGGAGACTGCTCACCGGCCCCATGAGGTGATGCAGCAGGTCGATGTAGTGGAAGGCGTGCTGGATGGTGACGCCGGCCCCCTCGTCCCGCCGCTGCCGCCAGTCATCGGACATGTAGTAGTCCGTGGTGCGGAACCACTTCATGTACGCGTCGCCGTGCAGCAACCGGCCGAAGCGCCCGGCATCGATGGCCGCCTTGATGGCCTCGATGGCCCTCCGGAAGCGCACCTGGAGGCACACGGCGAGCTTCCTGCCCGCGCGCTCGCCCGCGGCGATCATGTTGTCGGCCTTCTCGAGCGTCATCTCCGGGGGCTTCTCGACGATCACGTGCTTGCCCGCGTCGAGGGCCGGCACCACGTACTCCTCGTGGGCTGCGTTGGGCGTGAGCACGTTCACCACGGCGATGTCGTCCCGGGCGAGCATCGCCTCGAAGCTCTTTATCGCATCGCCGCCGAACTTCGCACAGAACTCCGCGGCGCGCTCCGGAAGCAGATCCGTCGCCGCCATGAGCTGCGCATCCTCCGCCGCCGCGATGGCCTGGCCGTGGAACTGCGACACGAGTCCGCAGCCGACGATTCCGAACCCGAGCGTGTCCTTTGGCATGTGGAGTCCTCCGTTCATGAGTCGTGCGCCTAGTCTGCCGGGACCAGCACTGCCTTCAGCGCCCGCATGTTCTCGACGTCGTCGAAGACCCGCTCCCACTCCGTGAGCGGCTCGCAGTGCGAGATGAGCGCCTTGGCGTCCACCTTGCCGCCGGCGATGAGGCTGATGGCCCGGTCCCAGCTCGTGTAGCTCGTGGACAGGTTGAAGTAGATGTCGCACGCCTTGAAGATGGCTTTGTCCCAGGCGAACCGTATCTCGTCCTCGCCCGTCATGCCCACCGCACTGATGCGGCCCTTCTTGCGCACCATCTCCACCGCCTGGTTGATGGCACCCTCCGCGCCCGCCGCCTCCACCACGAGGTCGGCGCCGCGCCCGTCGGTGAGGCCGAGGCACCGCTCGACCGCGTTCTCTTTCTCGACGTTGACCACCGGATCGAACTCCAGCTCCCGCGCCGTCTTGAGCCGCAGCGCCTCGTCGGCGGGCGTGCCCACGACCATCACCGCCCGCGCGCCCTCGGCCCGAGCGCACTGGGCCGCCAGGAGTCCGATGGGCCCGGGCCCGAGCACCACCACGAAGTCCTCCGCCTCCACCTTCGAGCGCTCCAGCACGTCATGGACAACGTTGGCCGTCGGCTCGACGAGGGCGGCCTCCTCGAAGCTCATGTGGTCCGGGATGCGGTGCAGAAGCCGGGGCGGGTATTTCAGGTACTTGGTGAACGCGCCATCAATGCCCCAGCCCGGCGAGCGCTTGTCCGGGCAGATCTGGATGTGTCCCCGGCGGCACAGCCAGCACTCCCCGCAGGCCTGCGTGTGCGGCTCCCCCACGACCCGGTCGCCCACCTCCCAGCCCTGCACGTCGTCGCCGACCTCGCATACCTCTCCGGCGAACTCGTGGCCGAGCACCACCGGCGGCCAGTAGGGGAAGCGGTCGTGCTTGACGTGGATGTCGGTGCCGCAGACGCCCGTGGCCCTCACCTCGATGAGCACCTCGTCCCGCGCGATCTCCGGCTCCGGCAGGTCGCGCAGCTCGAGGTTCCCGACCCCTTTTGCGGTCTTCACGAGGCCAAGCATGGCGTATCCCCTTTGGCAAACCCGGATCGTGTGGCACGGCTTGCTCGCCAAGCCGTGCTCCTGCCTGTTACGAGTTGCTGCCGCTGCCGCACCAACTGGTCAGAAAATGCACCAGCACCTCGGCGGCCGTCAGGATGTCGCCGAGGCGGATCCGTTCCCGATTGCTGTGCGCGACACCGAGTTCGCCCGGCCCAAATACGACCGTCGGGATCTCGAGCTGGTTGTTGTAGAGCCACGCGTCGCACGACGCCGTCATGGCCGACACCTTCGGCTCGCGGCCGACCTCGGCGCAGGCGCGCTCCATGCCCTTTACCAGCGGGTGGTCGGGCTCGATCACGTTGGCGTCGTGCCGGTAGGTGAACTCGATGTCGAAGTGCTCCGCGAGCCACTCGTCTCCCTGCGTGCGGAGTGCCTCCTGGAGCCCCTCCATCATCTGCTCTTTCGTGCGGTCCGGCATCAGGCCGAGTAGCCCGGCGAAGCGCGCCGTGTCAGGCGCCACCGAGGGCCAGTCCCCGGCCTGCATCTCGCCGATGGTCAGCGGCGCGGGATTCTCGAACTCGTCGAACAGCGGAAACTTGCCCCGCGACTCCGCCAGCGCCCGACCGTGGTAGTCCGTGAAGATCCGGATGGCATCCATAGCCTTCAGCAAAGCGCTCACCGTGCCGCCCTGCGCCCCGCTGTGCCCGCTCTGGCCGTACACGGTTACCTCGAACCACACGGCGCCCCGCACCTGCGGCAGGATGGCGAAGTCCGTCGGCTCCATCACGATGGCCGCGTCGGCAGTCGGCTGCTGCCGCACCATCGCCACCGTGCCGTTGCCGCCGATCTCCTCCTCGATGACGAGATGGATGTCGATGTCGCCGCCGGGCGTGATATCCAGGGCGTCCAGCGCCAGCAGCAGGGCGTACAGCGTGGCGATCTGGCCCTTGGCGTCGCACGCGCCCCGACCGACGATGGTGCCGTTGGTGACCTGCGGCTCGAAGGCATTCTCGTGCTGCTGGGAGGGCGGCACCACGTCAACGTGCGTGTTGAGTATCACCGACCTGCCGTCGCCCCCGCCGCGCTTGATCACGCGCAGGTTCGGCCGACCGTCGTACGTCAGTCCCCGCACGGGGAACGAGTAGTCCGGATCATCCTTGATGTCCTCGGAGATGGGCACGCACTCCACCGTGTCCGCCAGCCCGTCGAACCTCTCGGCCAGATGCTCAACGAGCGGGCCCTCGTTGCTGACGGTGGACGGGAAGCGAATCAGGTCGCACAGCAGCTCCGCCATGGGCGCCGCCTGCGTCTGGAGGAACGAGCGGAGCTTCTCGGGGTCCATTCCGTGATCGGCCTTCCCTGTCAGAACGCCCCCAGCACCTGCTCGACGGTGTCGCACACCTGCGCGGCCTGGTCCTGGGTGATGACCAGCGGCGGCGCCACGCGGATTAC
>JASFTE010000128.1:0-9722 GCA_050114035.1 Armatimonadota bacterium
AGGGCACTCTAGCAGCGAACCGCGGGCGCTGGGACCGCTCAGCGCCGGCGATCGAGCATCGGACACAGGAGGAAGCAGGTACATGAAGGGTCGGCACGAATGGACACGGGGGATCTGGATCGCTGGGAGCATCGTGGCTATCGCGCTGCTGTCGCTCACCTTGGCCGGATGCGGCGGCGGCGTCCTTGGCGTGACGGGTGATGCGAGTGGAGGCGGTAGGGATGCTGGCACGCCGGGAACCGCAACGGGTAATGCCAGTGGCGCTGTGAAGGACATGGCCACGCTGGGGCCCATTCAGGGCGCCACCGTGACCATCGGCGGGCAGAGCGACGTCACAGGCGCCGACGGCCGCTATCACGTCACGGGCATCACGCCCGTGGGCGTCTACTCAGTGACATGCACGGCGCCGGGCTGGACCGTGCCCGGATCGCTGCGTTCCGTTGAGATCAGCGAGGGCGAGAACGCCATCGACGACATCTACATGGCCGCGGACGGCAATGTGCCGCCCGCCCCACCATTCTAGCATCTCGGGCCTCTTCGACTCGCCGGGGTCAGCCCTCCTATGAGGGTTGACCCCATTTGCCTTCTTCTGTCAGTGGGAACATCCCCCCTCCTCGGACCGTCCAAGGCTCGTGCGAGTCCGGCCGCTCGCAAATCCCCCGCGCGCGCGCACAATGGAGGGTTCAGAATGGACGTGTCTCGGAGATCGCGCGTTGCCCGCTGTTGGATTGTGGCTGCCCTTTCCTGCTTCCTCTTCCCCACCTCAAGTAGCTTCGGGCTGATTCTCGGCATTGACCCGCGTGGCGACCGGGTGCAGCACATCGTGCAGAACTTGCCCCTCGGTGCGGAGGAGATGATTCGGCTGCCGTCGTGCTCCGGGGGGTGGGAGGGCCCCCCCTTCGGCGGCGGGCAGTACTGGTTCGAGTACACCGCCGTGTCGGTCCAGGAGTTCAACGAGGCGCTCAGGATGTTTGCCGCCATCCACCGCCCCAAGCTCGACCTCGTGATCCATGACGGCCCCCGCGACGCGGGCGAGGAGGCCACCCTCGGCGGTCTGGAGTGGCAGTTCACCGTCTGGCACCCGGCCAGTTGGCACGGCCTGCACAGCAAGCCTAACGCGATCCAGCTCTTCCCCCGCGACGGTTACATGAGTCCCGTCCCGCCGCCCAAGGTAGACGTCTACGTCATGGAGACAGTCGATTGGGACCAGGTCGTCATCCCGCCGGAGCTGACGGTGACCGACAGGCGTGCGAGCGCGGCCCCGGTGCCCGTCGCCGGCGGCGGCCTCATCCGGGGTGTCGTGTACGACATGAGCACCGGGCGCCCCATCCCCTGGGCCAAGGTCACGCTGACGGACGGGGACGGCGCCGTCTTCTCGGCCACCACCGACCACGTGGGCCAGTACCAGATCGAGAGGATCGCGCCCGCCGGGGGCTTCGACATCAGGTTCGCGGCCGAGGGCTATGCCACGCGGCTGTGCGATTACCGCCTGCGACAGGGGCTCCAGTATGACGAGATCAACGTGGAGCTCGTCGAGGCGGAGTCCGTTCAGGGGGTCGCCATGGGAGCGGGCAACACGCCCATTCCCGGCGTGGAGATCGACACGCGCACCACGTTGGGTATCGATGGAGAGGAGTACGAATGCGACACGGCGCCCGTGCTGACGGACGCCCAGGGACGGTTCCGGATCGCCGGTCTCCCGCGAGGGTACGCGCGGCTGGACTGCAAGTCGCGCCGGCTCTACAAGACATCGCCCTTCGACGTGATTGAGGTCCCCTCCGAGGACGTGCAGATCCCGTTCGAAGTCACGGGCACGATCAAGGGAAAGGTGCTCGGAGCGCCGCCGGATGAGCGCGTCCACATCCGCACGGAGGCCTTGGACCGCAAGCCCTCGTGGGGAGGCAGTCAGCTCTGCAAAGACGATGGCTCCTTCGCCTTCGAGGGCGTTCCGCCCGGCCGCTACTGGGTCTCGACCGTGGACCAACGCTTCCTGGAGGGGGCGGAGGACCCGACAGTCCAGATCGTGGAGGTCAAGCCGGGAGCGACCATCGAGCTCGAGGTGATGTACACGACCCACGGCGAAGTGCAGAGGATGCACCGCGAGGAGCAGAGGGCGAAGGAGGCGGGGGAGAACTAACCGGCGGCGGGGATGCGAGTGGCTTTTTGCGTGGCAGTCTGGCGGCGCAGTGAGCTGACGGCGAACTTGAGCATGATGTTCACGTTGCGCAGCCGGAGGCCCTCGCCGGAGACGTAGTCCACAAGGCTGCGAGTGACGCCGCGGCCATGCTCGGCGATGAAGCCGACGTTCTCCGGGGCGTCGGTTGACGTAGCGGCGGCGAGGGCGAGCGCGATGTCGCCGTAGCCGTACCCGGAGCGGCGCAGGTCCGTGACGTCGTCCACACCGGTGCGGAGGTAGTGCCCCAGGAGCCCATCGTACATCCGCTCCTGGTACGGGTTGGCCCCGGCGGTCAGCACGTCGATCTCAGCCACGAGGGTCCTCGTGCGGGCAGACTCGGCCTTCTTGCGGTGCGCGCGCACCCGCCGCGTGGCCTCCTTCCCCCGGGCCTCGGCGTTGGCGAGGCTGTCCTTGATGACCTGCAGACTCGTATCGTTCTCCCCCACGAAAGCTCCGTAGACCAGGCTCGCCGTGTTCTCCGCCACGCGCCCGGCGTTCTTGACGTGCGGCAGGAGCTGCTTGGACTCGGCGGCGGCCGACTCCTGCAGCTCCCGCGTCGCTGTCTCGGCTTCCCGGATGGCCTCCGTAAGGGCCGCGACGCGACCAGGATCCGGCAGGCCCTCGTCAAGGGCCTCTCCCAGCGCGGCGCGGGCCGCGTGCAGAACATCGGAGGCGCGGTCGGCAGTGTCGAGCATCTCGACGTGCATGGCCTCGAGCGCGTATACGGCCTCATTGCAGCGCCCCACGGCCTGATCCACGGCCGTTACCAGGTCGCTGGCCTCATCGCTGATGGTGGCGACGCCCTCATAGAGCCCGTTGATGGTGTGCAGCGAGGAGATGGTGTTGCGCTGCGCCGGCGCCGCGGCCTTCCCCGCTGCCGTGACGCGAGCGGTCACGTCGGCCCGGGCGAACGCGGTGCTGCGGATGGCCTCACCGGCCGCCGCGTACGCCTTCTGGGCCACAGCCCGCTGCTCGCCCCTCAGGGGCCGCAGGGCCGTCTCGTTCGCCCCATCGGCCTTCGCGAGTGCGATCCGCACGTCCTCATCGCCCGGGCGTCGCTGCAGCGCCGCGCGGTAGTGCCCGGCCGCACGATCCAGCTCTCCCCGGAGCATGTACGCGTCGGCAAGGCCACGCTCGGCGTCGAACGACGTGCTGTCCACGAGCAGCGCCTGCTGGAACTTGCCGATGGCCTCGGCGGCCCGGTATCGCGCGAGGTACGAGTTGCCGATAGTGACGAGGGCTTCCGTGTTGGTCGAGTCAAGCTCCGGCAGCGCCCGGGCGCGCGCCATCCGCCGCTCCAGCGGGGGATGCGTCATGAAGTACAGCTCCAGATTCGACGGCTTGCGCTTGCGCTGCTCCCGGAGCGTGTGGAAGAAGTCGATCTCGCCCTGCGGGTCGTAGCCCGTGCGGTACGAGAGCTCGACGCCCTCCTTATCGGCCTGCAGCTCGTCCTTGCGCGAACGCTTGAGGAACTGCAGGTTCAGAAACAGCCCCCCGACGCCCCTCGTCAGATCGCTCTGCTTGGCGAGGGCCACCTGAGCGATGGTGCCCCAGATGAGCTGCTTCTTGAAGCGCCGGATGGAGTGCCGGCGGACGATGTGGCCCCACTCGTGGCCCACGACGCCGGCCACCTCGTCGTCGGACTCGGCGGCCTCAAGCAGCCCGGTCGTGAGGTACACGTGGCCCCAGGGCACGGCGAAGGCGTTGACCAGGTCGGTCTCGAGCACCTTGAAGCTCACGTTGATCCTCTCGGCGTCCCGGCGGGAGTTCGCCGCGGTCGCCTCCCCCATCTCGCCCACCCAGTCGGCCACGAGCGGGTCCTCAACGACGGTGTAGGCCGACTCCACCTGCTTGCTGATCACCTTGCCCATACGGCGCTCGATGTCGTTCTCCTCGCAGCCGGCGATGAGCAGCGACAGTGTCAGCAGGGGCACAATGACGCGGAGACCGCGGGCAAGCGATGGCGCCGCCATGGATTCGTTCCTCCTGAGAAGCGCGGTACCCATTTGTTGGACACATCCGTCGCGCCACATGTTCCTTTGTACCCTTTACCATCGACGGCCATGTGATGCAAGGCACGCGCTTCGCGCCGGGCTCTCCCGAGCCCTCCTGGCGAGGTGTACGAGGGTTCAGGAGGTGAGACGCGCGTCCGCGCAGAACACACGGTCTCCCGACGTGAGACCACGGAGGCGATGTACATGTCGCTGGCAGGCAATGCAGTCATCGGCCAGTCCGGTGGGCCGACGATGGTGATCAACGCCAGCCTGGTGGGCGCCGTCCAGGAGGCGAAGAAGCACGATGGGGTGACCGGCTTCTACGGGGCAATGAACGGGATCGAGGGCGTGCTGCACGAGCGCATGATCGATCTCGGCGCCGCCACCGACGAGCAGCTCGAGGCCATGCGCACAACACCCTCGGCGGCCATCGGAACGGTGCGGCTCAAGGTGGATGAGCGGGATCTGGAGCGGGCGCTCGACGTGTTCGAGGCGCACAACATCCGCTACTTCTTCTACGCCGGCGGGAACGACTCGCAGCAGACCTCTCTGAGCCTCTCGGAGGCGGCCGCGGCGCGCGGGTACGATCTGGTCTGCGTCGGCATCCCGAAGACCATCGACAACGATCTGCCCAACACCGATCACTGCCCCGGGTACGGCAGCGCGGCGCGGTACCTGGCCTGCGCCCTGACCTATGCGGGCAAGGACAACGAGGCGTTTCGCGACATCCAGATCACCGAGTGCATGGGCCGCGACAGCGGCTGGCTCACGGCGGCCACGGCGCTGGCCCGGGGCGATGAGCACGACGCGCCGCACCTGATCTACCTGCCCGAGGTGCCCTTCGACGACCAGAAGTTCATCGAGCAGGTGCTGGAGAAGTACCACGCGTACGGTCGGTGCGTCATCGCCACCTCGGAGGGCATACGCTACGCCGGCGAGGACGGGGAGCCGGACAAGAACCAGCTCGTGGCGCAGCGCTCCGAGTACACGGACGCCTTCGGCCACCCGCAGCTCGGCGGCGTGGCCGAGTACCTCGGCAACATTCTCGAGGACAACCTCAGCTACAAGGTGCGCAGCGACAAACCGGGGACACAGCACCGCGCCTTCATGCTGTGCGCATCTGAAGTGGATCTGGCGGAGGCACATGAGGTGGGACGCAAGGCCGTGGAGCTGGCCGCCGCCGGGCAGACGGGGCAGATGGTGACGCTCGTGCGCACCTCGGAGGCCCCGTACGAGTGGACCACGGGCATCACGGAGTTCGAGTACGTGGCGGGCGGGAAGCGCGATATACCGCTGGACTGGATCGCGGACAGGGGCGCCGACGTGAAGGACGACTTCGTCCGCTACGTGAGCCCACTGGTCGGGGAGTCCGCACCGCAGATCCCCAATCTCGCCGACGCGCTGCCCCGCTATCCCCGCATTGAGCTCCCCAGAATCGACACCAAGCTGGGCGACTACGTGGACTCGCGCGGCTGGTGGCTGGACAAGGCGCGCGGGCGGTGGATCCGGTGCGACATCAATACGGAGTGGCGGGCGTAGGGGCCGACACACTCACAAAGGGGCGAACACACTATGGCCGATCCAGTGAAGGGAAACGGTATCGTCGCACAGTCCGGCGGGCCAACGGCGGTGATCAACTGCAGCCTCGCCGGCGTCATTGAGGAGTCGCACAAGCAGGGCGCCATCGAACGGCTGCTGGGATCCAAGAACGGTATTCTCGGCGTCCTCAACGACGATCTGTGCGACCTCACCCAGGAGGCCCCGGAGACCGTCGAGGGCCTCAAGCGCACGCCGGCGGCCGCCCTGGGCACCACGCGCTACAAGCTCCAGGACGCCGACTACGGCCGCATCCTGGACTGCTTCAAGCGCCACGACGTCCGGTACTTCTTCTTCAATGGCGGGAACGACTCCATGGAGACGTGCCACGCCGTGGCCGGGCTGGCCGAGGGCGAGGGCTACGAGCTGCGCTGCATCGGCGTCCCCAAGACGGTCGACAACGATCTCGCCGTGACCGATCACTGTCCCGGCTACGGCAGCGTCGCCCGCGCCATCACCATCATGACCATGGACGCCGGCAAGGACAACGAGGCCAGCTACAGCACCGACACCGTCAAGGTCATGGAGACCATGGGTCGCAACACGGGCTGGATCGCCGCCTCGACCGGGCTCGCCCACGAGACCGAGGAGGACGCGCCGCATCTCGTCTACCTGCCCGAGCGACCCTTCATCCTGCAGAGCTTCTTCGACGATGTCCAGGGCTGCCTCGACAGCCTCGGCCGCGCCACCATCGTAGTGTCCGAGGGCCTCGTGGACGAGAACGGCGAGTACATCACGGCCCAGACGGCGGCGGACAGCGGCTTCCACGAGGACGCCTTCGGCCACAAGCAGCTCAGCGGAGTCGGAGACACGGTGTGCGCGCTGCTGGAGAGCCAGCTCAACGTCAAGGCCCGCTTCAACAAGCCCGGCACGTCGCAGCGCAACTGCATCATGATGCAATCGAAGAGCGATGCTGAGGAAGCGTACATGGCGGGCGCCGCAGCCGTGCAGGCGGCCGTCGCCGGGGAGACCGACAAGATGGTGACCCTGGTGCGCGAGTCCAACGACCCGTACACGTGCGTCACCGGGCTGTGCCCGTGCGAGCAGGTCGCCGCGGCCGAGAAGAAGATGCCCGACGAGTACATCAACGAGGCGGGCAATGGCGTCACGGAGGCGTTCCTCGATTACGTCCGGCCGCTGGTCGGCGAGCTGCCCGAGTACGTGCGGCTCAAGGGCGTGCCGGCGTAGGCGGAGCGGAGCAGGCCACGCTGGGCGCGGCGCCGGAGGGAGGCCAGGACAGTGGCGAAGGCCTGTCCCGAGTGTGGGCGCGTGAATCCCCCCAGCTCTCGTCGCTGCGACTGCGGCCGCCTCTTCGTGAGCGACGCGCTGATCCAGTGGGTGCGTGACTCGGAGCGCGCGGGCCGGTCGCAGGAGCAGCTAACGCAGGAGCTATTGCGGAGTGGGCACGCGCTGGAAGACGTGCAGGCGGCGCTGGGCGAGGCGGCAGGTGGCCAAGGGCGTCGCGGGGATGCAGCGCCGGACGTCGGACTGCCAACGGTGCCCCCCGCTCCCACGGATCGTAGGGGGCAGCCCTCGACTGGCGCAGGGGTAGCGGTGGGCATCATCGCAGCCATCGTGGCCTCCGTCGTCACCCTCCTCATCGTGGTCGTCCTCGTCCTGATTCTCGCGTGGTACCTCATCTACGGCAGGCAGCCGGCTCCGACCGCCACTCCGATCCAACAGCCAATCGAGGAGCTGGACCGGCCGCAGGAGGAGGACTCGGGGCAGGATCAAGGGCAAATCCAGGAGCTGGAACCAACCTGGGAGGAGGAGTCAGAGGAGGAGCAGGAGCAACTCGAGGAACGGCGCTCGTCCTCGTCACCCTCGGGCCTCATGGTCCCCCAAGGACCAGCAAAGAGCCTCGCGACGACGCACAGGGAGCACGTATGGCAACACTTGTGACAGCCACGCTGCCGGTAGTGCTCATGGCAATTGGTGTTCCCGGACAGACCGGCGTCCCCGCGCCGTGGCAGGTCCGCTACGCGCAGCACACCGACCAGACGCCCGAGTGGACCGCCGCCGGCTACACACCCTCGTGGCGCATCACCTGGACCGATGCGGAGCGCCCCGAGGTCACCTGGCAGGACGACGAAGAGGGCTCGTACCGGGGCTGGCTCTTCATCGGCCGTCCCCTGATGGCGCCTGACCCGCCCCCGATGGCCATCTCCGCATCGTTCGAGTACGTGACCCACTGCGATCTGGATCCCCCACGCCTGGAGCGGAGCGGCGAGGTGGTCGCCTTCGTGATGACCGGTGAGGCGTGGGATGCACTGGCGACGGACGCCGTCGCGGCGAGCGTGCTCGACCGCTACAACACGCCCGGCCTGCTGCTGTTCGGCGTGGCACATGGGCAGGGCGCGGATGTGCATGAGTGGCGGGACTCCGGCGGCATCGAGCTGCGGAAGCTCTCCCGCACGATCACGGCCGGCGAGCGGCTCTGGGTAGGCGTTGCGTGGAGCGGACTGCACTTTGGCACGGACGAATGGGGCGGCTTCAGGAACTTCGAGATCACCATGGCAAGCGCAGAAGACGTGGCGAGGCGATTCTGGGACGCCTTCGATCTGGCGCGGCCGGAGCTGGCGGACCTGCGCAGCGCTGTGGAGGCCCGCGACGATGCGGCGGCGACTGCCGCCCTGGCGGCTCATCTCCGCCGGCGAGAGCAGCCGGCTGTAGCGAATCCCCCCGGGCCCGCCGACGACCGCACGGTGGCGCGCGCCGACGAGGTGCTGGCGGGCACGTACCGACTGGTAGGCTGCCCGACGTACACATTCCCGGGCGACATCGTCTGGAACGCCGACCCGTTCAACTACGACCAGTGGGCCATCGCCCTCAACCGGCACTACCAGTGGCGGACGCTGGCGTCGGCGTATCTCAAGACGCGCGATGAAAGCTACGCGGCTCAGTGGCAGGACCAGCTCAACTCCTGGGTGGATGCCATGCCCGTGTTCATCGGCCGCCGCTGGATCCAGGGCCCGTACAACCAGCGCGGGCGCGCGCCGCTGTCGCTCGATGCCGGGATCCGCCTGGGGCAGACGTGGTTCCAGTCCTTCGCGGCGTTCCGGCGATCGCCGTCTGTGACGGACGAGACGCTCGTCCGGTTCGCCCGAAGCTGCTGGGAGCACGCGCTGTACCTCATGCGCGAAGAGAACTTCAAGCGCGGCAGCAACTGGGGCGCGATGGAGTGCAACGGCCTCTACCACATCGGCGTCATGCTGCCCGAGCTCCGGGAGGCGCGCACCTGGCGGGAGACGGCCGTGCAGCGGCTCACGGCGGAGCTGGATTACCAGGTCTACCCGGACGGGGCGCAGACGGAGCTCTCGCCGGGATACCACGGCGTGTCGCTGCGGAACTTCCTCGGAGTGCTGAACCTGGCGAGTGCCAACGGCCAAGAGCTGCCGGCGGATTTCACGGGTCGGCTGGAGGCCATGTATGACTACTACCTGAAGATCGCCATGCCCAACCTGCGCACGCCGGCGCTCAACGACAGCAGCCGGGGTGGCATCCAGGGGTACTTCCGCGACGCGGTGAAGCTGTTTCCGGAGCGCGAGGAGTTCCGCTGGGCACTGAGCTACCGGGGCGAGGGCGCGCCACCGGAGTACCTCTCGGTGGCAATGCCGTACGCCGGGTGGGTCATGATGCGCACCGGCTGGGAGCCGGACGCCAGTTACCTGCTATTCGATGCGGGGCCGTTTGGGACCGGGCACCAGCACGAGGACAAGCTCTCGATCATCGTGTATGGGCACGGCCGGGAGTTGCTCGCCGATGCCGGCAACTACGCCTACGACACCAGCCAGTGGCGGCGGTACGTGCTGAGCACGCGGGCGCACAGCACCGTCCGCGTGGACGGGAAGGACCAGAACTGCCGGAGCGACCGCGGCGAGTATCGAGCGGCCGAACCGGACACGCACGGCTTCGTGACGAACGAGCACTTCGACTACGCCCGCGACACTCACACG
>JASFTE010000129.1:0-9647 GCA_050114035.1 Armatimonadota bacterium
TGATGGGGTGATCCTCCCCGCCGACGTTGATGGTGTACGTGAAGGGCAGGCGGTCCACGAGCTGGGTGTGGCTGCGGGGGATCAGTGAGCGGTCCTCCTGGTGCTCCTGCCACTCGAAGGTCACCTCGACGGGCTTGAAGGCAGCGTCGGCGGGTAGGTGGTTGGCCTCCATGCGCAGGGCGTAGATGCTGCAGCCGCTGGGCTTCGGCTGCCTGCTCTTCATGCGGTACTTCACCCACACGGCGCGATGGCCGCAGGGGATGTCCACGGTCTCGTAATGGATCACGTCCCACGGCGGCTCGGTGTCGGTGAGCGACCACGATGTGGTCCAGGTCTTCCCGCCGTTGAGGGAGTGCTCGATGGCGATGCGGCTCCCGGCGGCGCGGTTGTAGAAGCGACCCCCGTAGGTAAGGCGCGTGATGTCCCGTGGGGCGTCCATGCGGTAGACGAGGTAGGCGTCCTCGTCGGCCGCGGCGGGATGGACCGTCCCCTGGTAGCCGATGTGCTTCTCGGTCGAGGTGACGTTCTTCTCCTCCACGATGTGCTCTTTGTACTTGCCGTTCTGCAGCTCGGGCCAGAAGACGACGGAGTCGGTCTGGTCGCCCGCCCCGACGTAGATCGTGTTCTTGCCGAGGTTGAGGCGGCTCAGGGTCTTGGCGTTCAGCATCGTCGTCGTCTCGACCTCGAGGCTGCTGAGCCGCACGTCGGCGGGAGATGCCTGGGCGGTTAGCTCCACCTTGATGAGCACCTCGTAGGCGCCGTTGACCTCGTCTACGAGCGCGGCCGTGGCGGAGAGGTCGCCGGTGCCATCGGCCGTCCACACCTGGGTCCATGAGAGCCCGTTGTTGGTGCTGACGGACACGTCGGCTCTGTCGGCCACGGTCTTGCGGAAGAAGGTGGCATCGATTCTCTGGCTGGTGATGACGTTAGCGCCCTGGATCTTGAAGATGACCTCGGCAGG
Organism: Armatimonadota bacterium; assembly: GCA_050114035.1. Taxonomy (GTDB): domain Bacteria; phylum Armatimonadota; class Zipacnadia; order JAUWAU01; family JAUWAU01; genus JAUWAU01. The sequence goes on from JASFTE010000129.1 coordinate 962, forward strand.
CCTCCGCGTCCTCGCCGGCTGGAGCCCGGCGGGCTCGACGGGCTTGATGTTGGTGGCGCTGTGGACGGTCTTGCGGTAGTCAGAGGAGCTGAGGCTGGGCTCGAAGCGCCAGACGCCGTTGCCCCGGATGCGGAAGCGGTTCTCCGGGTCCTTCCCCCCGTTGGGGACGTAGAAGCGGGGCTCCTCGCCCAGGCTGTGATAGTGACGCGTGTAGGTCTCGCCGGGCTTGAGATTGAGGATGTACCGGTGCCCGTAGTCCCAGTCGTAGAAGTAGTAGCGGTACTTGAGGCCCTTGGGGTTGAAGCAGCGGTACTCCTGTGCGAGATCCCGGGGGCAGTCGGCCCCGGTCAGGAAGCCGTTGGGGCTGGTGGCGTTGGCGCAGTGGTACTTGGCGATGTGCCCGGGCTCCACCTTGCCGCCCGAAGCCGCGCACGCGCCGTCCTTCCCGATGTCCTCCACACCGGCCACCGTCTCCCCGTCGCAGAGGTAGTAGATGGCCGACATGGAGTTGTCGTACATGTGCCAGCGCCCGTCGTAGAAGCACTCGGGGACGGTGTGCAGGCTGATGTCCCAGAACTTCACCTTGAGGCCCATGTTGTGCCAGATGGCGCAGTTGATCCCGGCGATGGTGCTGCACATGGTGTAGCCGTAGTCGTTGAACTGCCGGATGGGATCCGTCAGCGCCAGCCCGTGCACACGCATCGGCGTGGTCTGCCGCCGCGCGATGTGGTTCCAGTAGAACATGGCCCAGCACTTCTCCTTGGCCGTGGGCCAGCGCGAGGTGATGCTGTGGATCATGCCGGGCATGTCCGAGTAGTCCGGGGAGGCGTCGGTGACGACTTTCAGGTTGCAGACCTCGGGGACCGCAGGGCTCGCGGAGACGAGCAGGATGAGAGCGACAGCGCCCGCTTGTGCGCGGTTCATGATCATGTCCACCATCGGGCGGCATTTCCGACTCTGGCTGCCCCTGTGCATCGTAGCGCGTTTCCGCCCTCGCCTCAAGCTCCGAAGCCGCGGCCCCGGCCGGCAAGGGAATCCCCGACCGGCGGTGAACGTGCACCCGGCGCGGCCATCGGCCAGGATGTCGCCGTGAGTGTCTCTGGAGGGATCGATCTGTGAGTACCGTGTATTTCGCCTCTGCCCATGTGGATCGGCTGGCGCGGGACGCCACGCTGCCGGCCAGGTTCGAGCGACTGCTGAGCAAATGCCGCTTCGCCAAGCGGTTCAAGGACAAGACGGTGGCGGTGAAGATGCACGTGGGCGGCGGCATCAACTTCAGCACGATCCATCCGCTGTTCGTGCGGCAGGTGATCGAGGCCATCAAGGAGGCCGGGGGGCGGCCCTTCTGCACCGACAGCAGCTCCGCCGTCGGCCGGGCCAGGGACCGCGGCTATACGGAGGAGGTGCTCGGGGCGCCCATCCTCCCCATCGGCGGCGTCGCCGATAGCTACAACTACCCCGCGCGCATCGGCTACCGCTCGCTCAAGTCCGTGGAGCTGTCGGGCAACATCGTGGACGCCGACGCGATGCTCGTGCTCAGCCACGGCAAGGGGCACGGGCACGCCGGCTTCGGCGGGGCCATCAAGAACATCGCCATGGGCTGCGTGCGGCAGAAGAGCCGCGGCCCCATCCATCGCCTGATGGAGACGCACTTCCGGTGGGACGAGCAGGCGTGTACGCACTGCCACCAGTGCGTGGACGGCTGCCCGACCGACGCGGCGCGCTTCGAGGACGACGGCACCTTCAGGATCTTCGACCATCACTGCCGCTACTGCATGCACTGCGTCAACGCCTGTCCCGTGGACGCCATTGAGATCGATACGCGCAGCTACGTCTACTTCCATCGGGGCATGGCGAAGACGGTGAAGGCGACGCTCGACACCTTCGAGCCCGACAGCGTCTTCTACATCACGGTGCTGACGAACATCACGCCGCTGTGCGATTGCTGGGGCTTCACCACGCCGGCGCTGGTGCCCGATGTGGGCATCGTGGCGAGCGAGGATATCGCGGCGGTCGAGCAGGCGGCGCTCGATCTGGTACGGGCGCAGGACTACATCCCCGGCACGCTGCCGGACCAGATGCACATGGGCGGCGATGGGCATCTCTTCAAGCGTATCTGGGGTGTGGATCCGTACGCACAGGTCGAGGCGGCGGCGAAACTGGGACTCGGCACCCGCGAGTACCGGCTCGCGACAGTCAAGTAGGGAGGCGATGACCGTGCGTCATCTGCGGAACCTGGTCGTGTCTGCGACGGCATTCATCTGCGTGGCCTCGTGCCTGTCTGCCGCCGACATCGCGGTGGTCGAGGGCGAGTACACGGCCGCCGAGCGCCCATCGGAGGCCTCGGGCGTGCCGCGCTGGGCGGATAACGTGCTCTCGGCCATGCGCGCCGTGGGGCTGGAGGCCGACCACATCAAGGATTCGGACATCGAGGCAAAGGGACTCGACGCGTACAAGCTCGTCATCTTCACGCACAACGGGACGATGACGGACGAGGAGCAGGACGTCATCGTCGCCTGGCTGCGCGCCGGCGGCAAGGCGCTCTGCATCGGCAGCGCCGGGCCCCGGGTGATGGCCGAGCTGGGCTTCAGGGCCACGGGCGGCTTCAAGACGCAGTACCCGGGCCAGTTCGACTTCGTGCACTTCGAGGCGGGCGTGCTGCCGGGCGCCCCGGAGCGAATGCGGCAGGATAGCTGGAACATCAGCGTGTGGGAGCTGACGGGGGAGGGCAAGACCGCCGCGTGGTGGACGGACTCCGAGGGCAAGCGCACCGAGTGGCCGGCCGTGCTGGTGAGCGACAAGGGCCTCGTCATGGGGCACATCCTCACCGGCGCCGATGCCATCAACGCGCCCACGTTTCTGCTGGCCGCGGTGCAGCACTTCCAGCCGCGGGAAGGCCAGGCCGCGGCCGGGCGGGTGATCGAGGCGGCGGCCAAGGTGGGGGAGCGCTTCCCCCGGCTCTCGGCCCTCGCCACGCGGGCCCGGTGGGTGCGGAACCCATCCCCGACGCAGAACCAGGTCGTCGCCGCGCTGAACCACACCGAGGCGCTCCTGACGCGGGCGCGACTGATGATGGCATCCCGCAAGTCGGCCGAGGCAGTCGCCCTTGCGCGGGAGGCCGAGCGGCAGCACGCCGAGGCGCTCTGTGCCCTGGCGCCGTCGCGGGAGGGCGAGATCCGCGCCATCTGGATCCACCCGTCGCGTGTGTGGGACCGCTGGGACGCGGCGTGTCGCGCATGCGCGGACGCGGGCCTCAACGCCCTCATCCCCGTCGTCGCCGGCGGCTACTATGCGTACTACGACAGCGATGTCGTGCCGCGCGTTCAGGGCTTTGAGGACAGGCCGGACCAACTCGCCGAGTGCCTCAAGGCCGCGCGCAAGTACGGGCTGCAGGTGCACCCCTGGCGCGTGAACTGGAATGCGAGTCGCATACGGGACGAGGAGTTCGAGCAGCTCAGGGCCGCGGGTCGCCTGCAGCAGGACTACGAGGGCGAGACTGAGCGGTGGCTGTGCCCCAGCAACGAGAAGAACCAGGAGCTCGAGCTTGCGGCCATGGTGGAGATGGCGGCCAAGTACCCGGTGGACGGCATCCACTTCGACTACATCCGCTACCCGAATGAGTCCCACTGCTACTGCGACACGTGCCGGGCGACGTTCGAGCAGTGGCGTGGGGCAGAAGCGCACGCCTGGCCCATGTCGGCGTACGGCGGCGACCTGAAGCAGGAGTACCGGGCGTTCCGCTGCAGCCGCATTACAAAGCTCGTGGCCGCCGTGAGTCGGGAGGCCCGCACCGTCCGCCCCGACATCGTCATCTCCGCCGCCGTCTTCCGTGGCTGGCCCCGGCCTTACACCACCGTCGGGCAGAACTGGAAGCTCTGGGTCGAGAACGGCTACCTGGACTTCATCTCGCCCATGAACTACACGAACGACCTCGAGCTGTTCGTCGAGCGCACCATCAGCGACGCGGCGGCGGTGGCCAACCGCATCCCCCTCGCCATGGGGATCGGTGCAACCTCCTCATCGTCCCAGATGCAGTGGCCGGCCGAGCTCGTCGAGCAGGCGCTGGCGAGCCACGAGCTGGGATGTGACGGGTTCACCATCTTCTGCTACGGCGACGCGCTCAGCGACGCGATATTCCCGGGCATGCGCACCGGGCTCACGCGTGACAACACGTACCCGGGCGTTCGCGGGCCCACCGTGACCATCTCAGTGCCGCCCGGCACGTCCCTGCCCGACGTGCAGCACGCGTACCGCGAGCGAGCACCGCTCCAGTCGCGGATCTGCATCTCCACGACACTCCCCGGCGGCCGCACCGCTGAGCGCGTTCTCGGGCGGGTGCAGCTCGAAAGCGCCCACGGCGATGTCCTGGAGGAACTGGACACCTTCGGCACTGGAGACGAGACCACGCTCGACGTCTCCGTGAGGCCTGAGCGCGGGCGGTATCGCCTGGCCGTGCTCGGCTGGGCCCGGGTCGCGCGGGGAGACTGGATCCGGTTTGCCAGGCGTGGGCCGGTCATGACCGTGCTCACCCGGGGGGAGCTGCGGCGCGCCACCGCGCCCGAGAGACCCCCCAAGTTCTCCGGCTCGGGCGTGAAGGTGGGCGTGTTCCGACACGGCTACGGCGCCTCGGGGATCCTGGCGGCAGCGCGCGCGAAACCAGCCTACACGGCCGAGTACCTCACGTCTCTACGGCCCGCATGGCTTGCGGCCTGTGACCTCGTGATCGTCCCACAGCCGCGCGGCGCCACGCCGCCGTCGGAGGCCGACCATAGTGCGCTGCAGGCCTACGTGCGCAAGGGCCGCGCCGTGCTGCTCACGCACGATGCCGTGGGCTACCGGAGCTTCCCCGTGCTGTTCCCGGACGTGTGCGCCGGCGGCAGCGGCCACCCCAAGGAGACGCAGTTCAGCATTGAGCTCCCGGACGGCACGACGCGGCAGGGAACGCACACGTACTACGATCGGATCACACTGCGGCCTGGGCCCGCGGCGCGAGTGGTTGCGCGAGCTCCCGGGGGCAGCGATGCCTCGCCTCTGGCCGTAGCGGGACCCGTGGGACGGGGCCGCGTGGCGTGCACGGGGCTCGCGCTCGGCCTGGCGCCGGACAACACGGATGCGGCGCTATCGGCGGGAGAGACACGTCTGCTGGACCTCATGCTGGACGCGCTGAGGGGGAAGTAGACGCCTCTTGGGGGCCACTATCTGCCGTTCTGGCACACGTCGCGCGTACGCTGATGGCTGGGGAACCCTCTCGGCCCACTCCGGGGTCGGGTCGGCCTCAGGCGCGAGAGAGCACTTCGGCCGCCACGGCCGCAGTCGGCGGCGGCGCATGACGGGCCACGTGAGCGAACGTGGTGGGCAGCGGATACATCGGCCTGCCGCACATGGGGCACTCAGCGCTCGGGCGCGCGGCCGTGCCGGTCACGCTCCGGCGCACTCGCTGCGTGCACCACGCACAGGCGAGCAGTTCGTCGCTCGTATCCTCGTGTCGGGGCATTGCGGTCCTCCCCGCGAGCACCCCCCGCCGATTGGCGGCAGGCCTCCACGAGCGGCACTCACTGGTGTATCGGATGGTCGCACGCGCAACTGTAGAGAGTAGACTGCATGCCGACGCCACAGACCTTATACCATACTCATCCTGCATCCTGTTGACCGCGTGTGGCCAGAATGCAGCTCCGGCGCCGGCCGCGATGCGATGGGGACGGCGAGGTCGGGGACGCTGTGGTCTGGATCGAGTCGTGGACTGGGGGCGGCCGGGCTCAGCGGACGATACGCGCGATGGCATCGACGATGTCGGCGTCCCAGTGCTGGTCGGCCTCCGCACGCATTATGTCCAATGCCGTTTCGGGACGGATGGCCTCCCGGTACGGCCGCCTGGAGGTCATAGCATCGAAAGAGCATGCCGCCCCAACCATCCGAGCCATGAGCGGGATGTCGTCGCCAACCAGGCCCGAGGGGTAGCCACGACCGTCGAGCCGTTCGTGGTGGTGGTAGACGCCGGCCGCGACCGGGCTGAGCAGGTTCATCTCGCGAACGATGTGCGCCCCCAGCTCCGGATGCCGCCGGAAGGCCGAGAACTCGTCGGGGGAGAGGCGGGTCCGCTTGTCGAACAGGTGGCTGGGCACACCCATGTTACCCACGTCATGCAGGAAGCCGGCCATCCGAAGGTACTGCCGCACATCCCCGCCGAGCCGGAGCTGGTCGGCCATGGTCACCAGCAGCCTCGCAACACGCGTCGAGTGCCCCACCGTCCACGGGCAGCGGTGGTCCACTGACCGGGCGAGGGTTGCCACGAAGTCCCATACGGGGCTGCCCTCGGCAACCGGGTCGGACTGCTCTCCCGCGGCCGCGAGCGTCGCCTCCAGCGAGTGCACGGCGCACCAGGCGCTGAGCCTCTCGATGGTGCGCCAGAAGCGCTGCTCCGCCCCCCCGGCACTCACGGGCGCTTCTGACAGGGGGGAGAGCTGCAGGCGAAGCGCGGCCAACTCGACGTTGGGAGTCGCCGATGCAGCATACACCAGATCCTCCGTCGGCTCCTCGGCGACGATCAGCCCGGTCGCCCGCTGAGCGGCGTCCGGCTCGTGCTCCTGCAGCCAGCCAATGTGGCGGAGCGTCTGGCCCACCACATCGACACCTGCCCCCGATTCCGCGACGGTAAGGACCACCAGATCCCCGCTGTCCTGATCGCGACATACGAGGGCTTTGCGGAGCTCTGGCGGCAGGGAGGCCAACGCCTCGCCCTCCTCGGCGCCCACCATCGCGAGGGGACGGTCGAACTCCAACGTGCTCCAGTGCCGTCTCACGAAGTCCAGGAGGCCCCCGCTGGCGGCGGGCTGCACGCCCGCCCCGGCGATGCCCGTCGGTTCGGGGATCGCGATGGGTCGTCCCAACGCGGCCGCATACACGTCCGCGCCGGTGGCGACGACCCCGCGCCGCCCGGCCTCGGATGCCGACACGCCGGCACGGCTCAGGATGCGCGAGGCATCGGTGGCCTTGGGCCACACGTCCAGCTCGGTGAGCTTGACGCCCAACGTGGATGCAGGTACGTCGGCGGACGGATCCTGGGCCTGCGTGTAGATGCGCAGCTCGTTCAGTTGCCCGGCAGTCAGGGGCGCTGGCGCACCGGCAACCCGCGCACTGCCAACAAGCTCTGCTCCCTCGTCGCTGACAGCGAGGAACAGCACGCCGTCGCCGCCGGACATCGGCGGCATGAGGCCCTCGACCGGCGCTATCGGCCAGGCGCCCTGGTCCAGCACGTACAGCATTCGTGCCTCGAACGCCTCGCGCGCCGCGGACCTCGTGCGCTGTGCGCCGCCGGCGGACACCGCCAGTATGTGCGCTTGGCCCGGCTGTTCGCCTCTCATTCTACCTGCAGCCACCCCTACACTACTCTCCTGCCGACGCGTGCTCTGCCGGCAACGTTCTTGGGGTGCGATCACACGGTGCAGCGGTCAAAGCTGCGGGAGCGAACCTCGAGGTTGGGTGACACCAGCTCCGCCCTCGGGACAGGCCCGGTGCCGGCCATCGTGAGGGCGACTGGGAGTGCGATGTGCCGTCGGTGGCGTGTCCTGGCATACAAAGCGCCATCGGCTGTGGTGCATCTTACGGCTCCGCCATCAGCTCCTGGCTATCATGGTTACGAGTCCTTCCCCTTACCATAGCTCTCCGTTGTGAGAGCAGCCGCCATCGTCCGTTGGCAGGCCACACCAACACTGGCGATGGCGGTCTTTTTTTGCCCCTGCGCGCTCCGTGCCTCAGTCGCCCTGGTCCGGCTCATCATCTTGCTCCGTTGCCAGCAGCAGGCGCTTCACCACGTCCAGCAGGTGAGCCGGGGAGAAGGGCTTCGTGAGATAGAAGTCGGCCCCGAGCTGCCAGCCGTGCGCCACATGCTGGTCCTCATCCAGCACCGTCAGCATGACCACCGGCAGCTTCACCGTCCCCTCATCCCCGCGTATTGCCTGCAGGACGTCCCAGCCGTTCAGCTCGGGCATCACGACGTCCAACACGACCAGGTCGGGCGGCGCGTGCCAGATGTGCTTGAGGCCTTCTCTGCCGCTCTGCGCTTGCTCTACCGCGTAGCCGGCATCCTCGAGAGTTCGGCTCGTCGTGCGCAGCACGTCCATGTCGTCGTCGATGACTAGAATGCGCTTCGGTTTCATGTGCCTGCGAAACTGGCGATCCCTTCTGCTGTGGTGTTGTCCAACTGCAGCATGTCGTCCAACGCAACCGCCCGTGCGGCTCCCGGCACGCTCTGGACGCGGCTCCCTGACAGGTACGTCGCCGCGAGCCTGCCTACCTCTGTCCCGCGGCACTGGCTCGCTGTCGTTCCGCGGCGGCTTTGAGCGGCGCCAGCACCTCGTCCGGCACCCGCACGCTGCCTATGCGCACGTGTTTTGGCCCCAGGGGGCCATGCGAATCCGTGCCGCCGGTGACGACCAGATCAAGCTCCTGCGCCAGCGCCAGGCAGCGCTCTGTGGCGCCGGGCCAATGGTCAACATGGTACGCCTCCAGCCCCTGCAGCCCGGCCGGGACGAGCCCACGGATGAGCCCGTCATCGCCCGTCAGCCCGGGATGCGCCGCCACCGGCACCCCCTCGGCGTCAAGGACGGCGCCAATGGCCTCCTGCGGCGATAGCTTGTACCGCTGCACGAATGCCGGCCGATCCCGCTTCAGGAACCGATCGAATGCA